>CADDZP010000108.1 GCA_902812475.1 Actinomycetota bacterium
CCAGCGGGTCGGCAACGCTCACAACGCGCCCGGCGGCGTCGTAGCCCAGCGTCGTGACGACGCTGCCCGGCTCGGTGATCGTCGTCAGGTCGCCGGCGGCGTTGTATTCGGCGGTGAAGGTGCCGGGCTGGCTGAAGCCATGCGTGTAGGTCTGGCCGGTGTTCAGGGTGGACGATCCGAAGCTGCCGTCGTCGGCCGTGACCGTGTGCATCGTGCCGGCGTCCTTCATCGTCCACGTCACGGAGTCGCCGACGTTCACGGTCACGCTCGACGGCTGGAAGCTGAAGTTCTGGATCGATACAGCGGTTGTCGCCGCGCCGGCGGGGGCGGCGACGAGGGCGACGGCGGCGAGGACGAAGGCGATGACCCCGCACTTCCTGAGCACGCCCTCCTTACGCGAAGGCTGGGGAGACGGATGCCTCGGTGCGCGTCGGCTCGTCGAGGGCGATGCGCCGGGACCGGCGCGTCCCCAGCAGCAGGAGGAGTGTGCCGGCGAAGACCAGGGCGCACACGACGACGACGTTGCGCAGGCCGAACTCGTCACCGAGCTTGCCCTGGAGCACGGCGCCGATCGGGTACACCAACCCCAGGGCGACCATGTAGAGGCTGAGGATGCGGGCCCGCAGGTCTTCCGGTGCCCGCAGCTGCACGATCGTCATGAGCCCCGAAAGGATGCCGATGTAGGCGGCGCCCACGGCGACGAGGGCGGCGGCCGCCGTCCACAGTGACGGGGCTGACGCATACAGGATGATCGTGGCCGGCAGAACGACCATGAGGTCGGCGAGCACGACCCGGCGCCGTCCGAAGCGGTTGGCGAGCGGCGTCAGTGCCAGGGCGCCGGCGACGGCGCCGATGCCCTGGGCCGTGACCAGGACCGACGTGCCCCGCGCCCCCTCGTGGAGGAGGTTGATGGCGACGGCCGGGATCAACGCGATGAACGGCGAGATCAGCAAGGCGGTGGTGCCGATCAGCAGGATGGCCAGCCGGCAACCCGGGTCGGCCATCGCCCCCTGCACCCCGGCTGTGATCTGGCGGCGAAGGCTGAACCGTTCGGCGTCGTGGGGCCGCTCGGCGAATTGGCTCATCAGCAGGGCGACGATCACGGCGCCGAAGGAGGCGGCGTTGACGGCGAACACCAGGCTGTAGGACCCGGCCACGATGGCGACGCCCGCGAGCGCCGGGCCGATCACCCGGCCGAAATTGAACTGGGCGGAGCCGAGGCTCATCGCCGCGAGGAGCTCCTCTTTGGGGACCAGCTCGGGGATGATCGCCTGGTAGGCGGGGATGCCGAGCGACGTCAGGCAGCCACCGCCGAACACGAGCAGGGTCACCAGCCACGGTTCGCCGTGCCCGGTGGCGACGGCGACGGCCAGGAGGACGGCGAACACCGTCTCGCCGATCGTCGTGCCGATGAAGAAGCGGCGGCGGTCGACGCGGTCGGCCAGCGCCCCACCGACGGGCGCGAAGATCCCGATGGGTATGAAGGCGGCGGCGGCCACGATGCCGGTCCAGGCGCTCTTCCCGGTCGCCTCGGTGACCAGAGCGCCGACGGCGACGGTCTGCATCCAGGACCCCACGTTGGAGATCAGGGCCGCCGTCCAGATCAGCGCAAAGTTCCGCCTCCGCAGCGGCTGGAGCGACGAGAACGCCACCGGCCGAGGATACGGACCGATGGCGCAGACACGCGGTGGCCCTACGACCGCGAACCGGCGGCGACGACGCCGCGGCGGTTCAACGCGACGCGGAGGTCGTGAAGGTTGGTGGCGCCAAGCGCGGCGCCCTCCATGTCGATGACACCCTCCTCGACGAGCTTGGCCAGGTGCTGGTCGAAGGTCTGCATGCCGTAGTACTCGCCGTCGGCGATGATCTCGGAGATGTCGCCGCCCAGTTCGGGGTCGACGATGCTCTGGGCGATCCTGCCGTTGGCGACCATGACCTCGAGTACGGCGACGCGCCCCTGCTTGTCGGCCCGGGGGACGAGGCGCTGGCACACGGTGCCCTTGAGGGCGCCGGCCAGGGCGATGCGCGTCTGCTTCTGCTTGTGGGTCGGGAAGAAGTCGACGATGCGGTTGACGGTCTCGGTGGCGTCGATCGTGTGGAGCGTCGACAGCACGAGGTGGCCGGTCTCGGCCGCGCTGAGGGCGGCCGCGACCGTTTCCTCGTCGCGCATCTCGCCCACGAGGATCACGTCCGGGTCCTGGCGCATGGCGGCGCGCATGGCCGTGCTGAACGACGACGTGTCGACGCCGATCTCGCGTTGCTCGATCGACGCCAGCTTGTCGTTGTGCAGCACCTCGATCGGGTCCTCGATGGTGACGACGTGCACTTCACGCGTGCTGTTGATGTGGTCGATCATGGCGGCGAGCGTCGTCGTCTTCCCCGACCCCGTCGGCCCCGTCACGAGAACCAGGCCGCGCGGCTCGTTGGCCAGGCGGGCGACGACGACGGGAAGCCCCAGGTCGTCGACGGTCGCCGCCGAGCTGCGGACCCGCCGGAAGATCATCGCCACCGACCCGCGTTGGCGGAAGGCGTTCACCCGGAAGCGGCCCACGCCGTCGATCCAGTACGCGAAGTCCGCCTCGTTGTGGCGCTCGAACTGGTCGGCCGTGTCGGGACGCATGATGGCGGCCGCCATTTCTGACACCGTCGCGGGCGTCAGCGGCTCGACCTGGAGGCGGCGCAGGTCACCGTCTACGCGGATACGCGGGGTGGCGTCGCCCTTGATGTGGAGGTCGGAGCCGTCGTGGCTGGCGAGCGCGCCGAGAAGACTGTCCAGCTGAGCATGGGACATGGGGGAGCAATCGGCATCCCCCGGGGGGTCCCTTTAGCCCGCAGGAGCCTCGGCGGCGGCCTCGTCGAGCCCCTGGGCGAGCGTGTTCCAGGAAAGGGTGGCGCATTTGATGCGCACCGGGAACTTCACCACACCTTGGAGTGCCTCCAGGTCGCCGAGCTTGACGTCGCCGTCAGGCTGGATCGGCTCCTCTTCCTCGCTGCCGTCGAGGCGCTGCTCGTGGATCGACATCATGGCCTTGAACGTCCGGATGAGGGCCCGCACCTCGTCGGCCGACTTTCCCTTGACGGCCGAGGACATCATCGACGCCGACGACTGGCTGATCGAGCAGCCCTGGCCGGAGATCCGGATGTCGTTGACCGTGCCGTCGTCGGTCACGTCGAGGTAGACGACGACCTCGTCGCCACACAGGGGGTTGAAACCCTCGACCCGCACGGCGGGCGGCGCCGGCAGCTCGCCCCGGTTCCGGGGGTTGCGGTAGTGGTCGAGGATGATCTCCCGGTAGAGGTCTTCGAGGCCTGGCATGTCCGCTGGCGACCTTAGATGGCGAAGAGTCGGTCGGCTTCGTCGAGCGCCTCGTTGAGGGCGTCGACGTCGGCTTCGTCGTTGTACACGTAGACAGAAGCGCGCGCCGTGGCGCCGACTTGGAGACGGCGCATCAGTGGCTTGGCGCAGTGGTGTCCGGCGCGCACGCACACGCCCGACTGGTCGAGCACCTGGGAGAGGTCATGGGGGTGCACGTTCTCGTAGACGAAGGAGATCACGCCGCCGCGCGCCGCGGGCTCGGACGGCCCGTGGATGGTGATCTTTTCGCCATGGCGCTCGGTCAACGTTCGGAGGGCGTAGCCCGTGAGCTCGACATCGTGCTCCCGCACGGCATCCATGCCGAGACCTTCGAGGTACTCGACAGCCGCCCCCAGACCGACGGCCTCGACGATCGGCGGCGTGCCCGCCTCGAACTTCCACGGCAGCTCGTTGGGCGTCCAGCCGTCGAGGCGGACGTCGCGGATCATCTCGCCGCCGGTGAGGAAGGCGGGCATGGCGTCGAGGAGGTCCTCGCGCGCCCACAGTCCGCCGATGCCGCTGGGCCCGAGCATCTTGTGGCCTGTCCACGCGTAGAAGTCACAGCCCAGCGCCTGGACGTCGGTGGGCATGTGGGGCGTGTACTGGGCTCCGTCGACGAGGATGAGGGCGCCGGCTTCGTGGGCCTTGTCGGCGAGCATCCGCACCGGGTTGATCGTGCCGAGCACGTTCGAGATCCCGGCCACGCCGACGAGGGAGACGCCATCGATCAGGCGGTCGAGATCGGCGAGGTCGAGCTGGCCGTCGTCGGTGATCGGCAGGAAGCGCAGCTCGACGCCCTTCTCCTCGCGCAGCACCAGCCAGGGCACCAGATTGGCGTGGTGCTCCATCTCGGTGAGGAGGATGGCGTCGCCCTCGCCGAGGTTGTGGCGCGCCCACGAGTACGCCACCAGGTTGATGCCCTCGGTGGCGTTCTTGGTGAAGATCACCTCGCGACTCGACGGGGCGTTCAGGAAGCGCCGCATCGCCTCGCGCGCCCCTTCGTAGGCGGCGGTGGCCTCCTCGGCGATCTCGTAGACGGCCCGGTGGATGTTGGCGTAGCTGTGCTCGATGAAGTGCTCCATCGCCTCGAGCACCGCCCGGGGCTTCTGGGAGCTGTTCGCCGAGTCGAGGTAGACGAGGCGGTGGTCGTGGGTCGTCCGCTCGAGGATCGGGAAGTCCTTCTTGATACGGGCGACGTCGAGCGGAACGGTTATCGCCATGCCTCGTAGCCCTCCTGCTCGAGGCGCTCGGCCAGTTCGGGGCCGCCGCTGTCGACGATGCGCCCGTCGATGAGGACATGCACCTTGTCGGGCTGCAGGTACGACAGGATGCGCTGGTAGTGGGTGATGAGGAGGACGCCCAGCTCCTTTCGGTCGGCTCGCACCTCCTGCACGCCGGTGGCCACGACCTTGAGGGCGTCGATGTCGAGGCCGGAGTCGGTCTCGTCGAGCACGGCGAAGTCGGGCTCGAGGATCGCCATCTGGAGGATCTCGTTGCGCTTCTTCTCTCCGCCTGAGAACCCCTCGTTGAGGTAGCGGTCGCCGAAGGACGGGTCCATGTCGAGGCGCTTCATCCACTCCATGATCGCCAGGCGCAGCTCGAGGATCGACAGGTCGACGCCCTTGCGTGCCGAAAGGGCTTGGCGCAGGAAGTTGATGACCGAGACGCCGGGGATCTCCTGGGGGTACTGGAAGGCGAGGAACATGCCCGACTTGCCCCGCACGTCGGCCGGCCAGGTCGTGACGTCCTCCCCCTTGAAGAGCAGGCGGCCGGCCGTGACCTGATAGCCGGGATTGCCGAGCAGGGCGTTGGCGAGGGTGGACTTGCCCGACCCGTTGGGCCCCATCAGGGCGTGAATCTCGCCGGGCAGCACGGTCAGGTCGACGCCCTTGAGGATCTCGTCTCCCTCCACGGCCACGTGGAGGTCGTCGATCTGGAAGAGGGGCGCGGCGTGGCTCATCTGCGTTCGAGTTTAATAACACTATCCGGGTAGGGGAAAATCCCGAATGGCCCCTGACCTGGGCCGTTAGAGTCCCGCCGGATGTCCGAGCCCTGGACCTATGCCGGCGAGGTGCCCGTGCTGGGCACCGCCGACACGATCACACTGGTGGAGGGGTCGGCGTTCGCCATCTCGGGGCGCTCGGGGGACATGGCTCCCAACCTCCCCCAAGGCCTGTTCTTCCGCGACACCCGATTCCTGTCCCGCCTGGAGCTGCGGGTGAACGGGCAGGCGCCCGAGCCCCTCGAGGCCGAGCCCGTCGACCCGTTCTCTGCCACCTTCGCCCTGCGCACCCGGCCGCGCCCGGGCCGGGCGGACAGCCCGCTCCTGCTGTTCCGCCACCGCTACGTGGGCCGGGGCATGCGGGAGGACATCGTCATCCGCAACTACGGCGACGAGCCGTCGTACTGCTCCCTCGAACTGCTCTTCGACACCGACTTCGCCGACCTCTTCAACGTGAAGGAAGGACGGATCGACACCGACGTGGCGCCGGCGCTGGAGTCGGCGGACAGCCAGCTCGTGTTCCGCTACCAGCGGGGCCTCACGCGTCGGGGCCTGCGGGTGTCGTTCGGCCAGCCCGTGCAGGTGGCAGCCAACCTGGCGAGCTTCGAGGTGATCGTCCCGCCGCAGGAAGCGTGGCAGACGTGCGTCCAGCTGACGCCGATCATCGACAACGACGAGATCGAGCCCCGTCACCTGTGCGGCCAGCCCGTGGACCACGCGACGCCCCGGGCCCGGCTGGCCAAATGGCGGTCGCAGGTTCCCGCCGTCGAGACCGACTACGCCGACCTCAAGGGCATCGTCACCCGGAGCGCCGAGGACCTCGGCGCCCTGCGCATCTTCGATCCCGACTACCCGGAGCGGGCGGTGTTCGCGGCAGGGGCGCCGTGGTTCATGACGCTGTTCGGTCGCGACTCGTTGCTCACGTCCTGGATGGCCCTGCTCGTCGACCCCGACCTCGCCCTCGGGGTGCTGCAGACCCTGGCCCGCTTCCAGGGGACCACGGTCGATCCCCGATTCGACGAGGAGCCAGGCAAGATCCTCCACGAGATGCGCTTGGGCGGCGCGTCTTCGCTGTCGCTGGGCGGTGGCCAGGTGTACTACGGCACCGCCGACGCCACGCCGCTGTTCGTCATGCTCCTCGGCGAGCTGCGCCGGTGGGGTCTGGCCAGCGAGCTGGTCGACTCGTTGCTGCCCCACGCCGACCGCGCCCTTTCATGGGTCGAGGGGTACGGCGACCGCGATGGCGACGGCTATGTGGAGTATCAGCGTTCCTCCGACCGGGGGCTGGCCAACCAGGGGTGGAAGGACTCCTGGGACGGCGTCCGCTTCCAGGACGGACGGCTGCCGCGACCGCCGATCGCCCTGTGCGAGGTCCAGGCCTACGTGTACGCCGCCTACCTGGCCCGGGCCTACTTCGCCCTCGAGGCGCAGGACATGGAGGCGCACAACCGCTACCGGGCCAAGGCCCTCGACCTGAAGGCGGCGTTCAACCGCGACTTCTGGGTCGAGGACAAGGGCTGGTTCGCCATGGGGCTCGACGGCGAGAAGAACCAGATCGACGCTCTGACGTCGAACATCGGCCACTGCCTCTGGACCGGCATCGTCGACACCGACAAGGCCCCGATCGTGGCCGATCGGCTGATGGCGAGGGACATGTTCAGCGGGTGGGGCGTGCGCACGTTGTCGGAGTCGGCCGTGGGCTACAACCCCATGAGCTATCACTGCGGTTCGGTGTGGCCGCACGACAGCGCCATCGTGGCGGCCGGTCTCATGCGCTACGGCTTCGTCGACGAGGCCGTGCGCGTCGTCATGGGCCTGTTCGAAGCAGCCCGCTTCCAAGGCCATCGTCTGCCTGAGTTGTTCGGCGGCCTTGCGCGGGACGACGTTCCGTTCCCGGTGCCATACCCGTCGTCCTGCTCGCCCCAGGCCTGGGCGGCGGCGTCGCCGCTGCTGTGCCTGCGGACGATCCTTCGCCTCGACCCGTGGTTGCCCCACGGCAAGGTCTGGCTCGACCCCGTCCTGCCTCCGGCGATCGGCTATCTGCGGGTCGAGAACATCCCGCTGGCCGGACGACGGGTCACCGTCGAGGTCTCAGACGGCAGCACCAAGGTCGAGGGTCTCCCACCCGACGTCGAGCTCATCCAGCAGCCCAGGCACCCGCTGACGGCCGCCTGACCGCTGCCTGTACCAGCGGACGCGATGATCACCGCGTCGCGGGCGGGCGCTGCGGACGGCCGCGCTGCATGGCTTCGAGCTCGGCGACGACGCCCGCGGGCATGCCCTGGGTGAGGTCGCGCAGCACGTCGCTGACGAAGTCCGAGTGGGCGAGGATTCGGGCGAAGAGGTGGTCGCGCTTCTCGGGCGTGAGATCGGCCCAGTGTTCCCACATCGTCGTGATCCCCGCCGAGACGACCGACATGGACGTAAGCAGGCCGTGAGCGACGACGGCGCTGCCCTCGTCGATCCGACTCGGAGCATCTGATGTCATACCGCACCCTCGCGTCTTGGGGTGCCCAGCTGCACCAGGCTATGTCGAGTCGCGGAGTGCTTCTTTCCACGTGCGGAAGCGCTCGTAGTTGACGCCGTCGGGGCCCGTGCCGGTGCCCGAGCCGTCGGGAAACAGCCGGAACGCAAACGAACGCGACAGGTCGTCGGCGTCGACCGCGATGTAGCGGGCGTCGGCACCGGTCGCCGGGCCCGATCGCCACAGAAGCCAGCGGCCGATGCGGCGCTTGTACTGGGCCTCTTCGCCACCGATGTCGTCGCCGAGCTGCTTCAGTTCGGACGGCGCCTCGATCCACGCCCGGGCGGGGATGTTGCGCTCGCGCTGGGGCGTGGCCGGCAGCTCGTCGGTGTGGAGCGGCGTGTCGTCCTCGGGCCGCTCGTCGTACCGCAGGTGAGGTTTCATCCGAGGTCCAGCATTGTCGACCGACTCTGGCGATGTGCAATGGCTCGGCCGCTCACGCCGAAGGCCTCTCCGGCTGAGCCAAAGGAACGCACCCGGCCGTGGTCGGGCGGCGATACCAGATCGGCGCTCGAACCTTTGGCTCGAGCCCGAAAATCACCAGCCTCGGTCGATCCACTCCTGGAGGTGGGGGCGCTCCTTGCCGATGGTGGTGTCGTCGCCGTGACCGGGCATCACGATGGTGTCGGGGGGGAGAGTGAGCAGCCGGTCTTCGATGGAGCGGATGATCGTCGCAAAGTCGCCGCCCTCGAACTTGGTCGCGCCGGGGCCGCCGGGGAAGAGCGTGTCCCCGCTCAGCACGACTGGCGACCCGTCGATCTTGAAGCACATCGAGCCGGGGGTGTGCCCGGGCGTGTGCATCGTCGCCAGCCGCAGACGTCCGACCTCGATCACCGAGTCGTCCTCGAGGACGAAGTCGTACGACGGAAGCATCTGGGCGTCCTCCGCCGTGACACCCACCTCGTAACCGGCCTCGCGGACCTGGGGGACGGCCTGGATGTGGTCCCAATGGCCGTGGGTCTCGAGGACCTTGCGCACGTTGAGGCGCTTGCACAGGTCGAGGAGCTTGTCGTGCTCGTTGGCGGCGTCGAGCATCACGGCGTCGCCCGTCTCCCGGCACCGCACGACGAACACGTTGTTGTCCATGGGACCGACGACCACCTTGGTGATCTCGACCTGCTCGTCCTGGTAGTGCATTCGCAGCGCCTCCCTGCCGATGAATCCTAGGTGGCTCGCCGCATCGCGCTCCTCGCCTTGGTGGTGGTCGCTACGGCCATTGCGCCTGCATGGGCGAGCGCGCTGCCAGCCGCACCCAACTGCCCGGTGCTGCCCGCCGACAACGTGTGGCACGCCGACATCAGCGGCCTTCCGGTGCACACCCGCAGCGCGGCGTGGCTGGCGAGCGCCAATGCGGGCGGGACGCGCTTGCATCCCGACTTCGGATCGTCGGGGGACCCGAGCGCGCCGTACGGCATCCCCTGGGTCGCAGTACCCGACAGCCACGCCATGGTCACGCCGACGTTCGACTACGCCGACGAGAGTGACCCCGGTCCGTACCCCTTCGGTCCCGAGACGCCGATCGAGGGTGGCCCGAACAGCGGCGACGACCGCCACGCCCTCATGGTCGACAAGGACACATCTGGCCTGCACGCCACCAGGCGGGCTCGGCCAGCGACCCCAACCTCCCGCCGATGGGAGCGCGCTTCCGGCTGCGGGCCGACTTCGACATCTCCGGGTACCGGCCCGACACCCAAGTCGTCCTGCGCGCCATGCAGCACTACGGCCTGATCCTCGCCGACAACGGCTCCAACTGGTACTTCCAAGGCGAGGCCGTCAACACCTGGCCCGACGCCTTCATCGCCGATGTCAAGCGCGTCCCGGCCAGCGCGTTCGAGGCCGTCGACGAGTCCTCCCTGATGGTCGACGCCAACTCCGCCCAGTACCGGGGGGCAGCGCCAGCGCCGGCGCCGCCGCCCCAGGCGCCGAAGGCGACGGCGCCGCCGAG
>CADDZP010000109.1 GCA_902812475.1 Actinomycetota bacterium
TCTTGGCGCAGCTGCAGCCCGTATTTCGGACCCTGACTCAACAAAGCGAGGAGGGCATGCCGAACGCTCATCGTCGAAAGTCTCGGAGTAGCATACTCAGTATGCTACCCAGTTCACCGGCGGTGCGGAAGCATGGTCATTCACCTTGGTCATCAGGGGCGGCCGCTCGTCGGAGGAGGAGACACGATGCCGGAAGCAGTCAAGGGAAACGCATCGCGAAAGCCGCCTGAACCATCGGCGAGCCACTCCGCCATCGACGACTGGACCGTGCGCCACATGTCGCATCTCCAGCCGATCGTCAAGTTGTTGGACGAGTCGATCGACAATCCCGGGCCTTGAGTATGCGGTCAAGTGGAAGAGGCCGTACTACGGACTGCCGGGACTCGGGTGGATCATCGAGATCGCTGCCTACGACGTCTCCGTGAATGTCGTCTTTCTCGGCGGTGCGGACTTCGACTGCCCGCGGCCGCTCGGAACGACCGATCGGACCCGCTACTTCAAGGTGACCACCCTGGAGGAGGTGCAGCGACCGGAGCTGCACAAGTGGATCGAGGAGGCGAGCCGCACGCCGGGTTGGAGGTGAAGGACGTCGCGCCAGACTGACGGATCCGTGCGACTCACCGCAGTGACTGGTGGCGCACGTGGTCCGTCTCCCGGCGTTACCTGTGTGGGCAGTGCTTCCGGCGGCGCGCTCTGGGACAGTCGCCGGTGCTCTAGTCGCAGCGGGGTGACCGACACGGCGTCTTCACCGCTGATTGACCTGGCCGAAACACAGGATCCGTACTCTCGCGCCTGACGAGAACGCCTCGGATCCGGTCAGCACGGAGGCCTGACTACCACGAGGCACTACGCGGCTGTGGCCCCTTGCAGCCGCACCACTCGGGCCCGCCCGGGAGGACGCCCGGTTCTCCCGGGCCGGGTCGCGTTACGCCACGCATGGGCGAATGAGATGTCGCCCAAGCAGCCGAGCGCGCTGCGAAGAGTTCACCCGCGCTACGAGCGGCGATTCCATGGTGCCCTCACAGCCCACACGTCTGTCGCCGTCAACCGGGTGACGGGCGTCAGTCTTCTGGCTCGCCGATCTCGCGCAATGCTTTCCGGAGCGCCGCTCGCAGCTGCCGGGCACTGCGCGGCGCCAGGTGCCCGACGATGCCGACGCCCGGGCGACCCACCTCCTCGACTGTCAACTCGACACGCGGCTCGGCACACTCCTCGCAATCGTCCAGGACGGCGACTGACCAGCACACCTGAGCGCGTTCAGCGTCAGTCGGCGGGTGGTCGTCCCGGCCGTGGTCGGCGAGCTTCTTCACGGGAGCAGCTTAAGCAGGGCTCGCACCCCGTGCGCTGGCGTCGGTCATGGAGTTCGCCGCCAAGATTTCAGTGCGTCGTTACTGCGGGCGTGGCCCCGGAGGACAAGTAGGCCCCGAGCTGATCGGCGTTGGGCTCGCCGTCGACGAGGAATGTGTCGTCCGCCTGCAGCCCGGCGGGCGTCGCCCGAGCCACGAGCACGTTGCAGTTGCTGCGTTCCAGCCAAGCCGAGATCGCCCACAGGAGCCCTGGGCGGTCGGGAGCGAGCACACGAAGGACAGAGCGGCCACCCGCGGCGGGGGTTGCCTGGACCTGCACCGGTCCGGTCGGAGTGAAGCGGACGTAGGCCATCGTGCCGTCGCGGACCGCAGCCCGCAGTTGGGCACACAGCAGGTCTCGCTCGACAGGCCGCGTCGAGCGGGCGTTCGGATCGGCGACGAGGGCTCGCTGGAGCGCCCAACACCTCGACGGCCACGTCATGGCCGCCGCTTGGATCACTGACAGGCCGCCGCGCGCCAGCGCTCCGGTCGTGGCCGCAAGGAGCCCCGGGCGGTCGTAAGCGAGGACGGACACGCGCAAGGCGCCGGCGATGAGCGCTGGTGCGCACCAGACCCGTACCTCGCGGGCGGCCAGCGGCGGATGGCATAGGGCGATGTCGCCGGCGATGACATCGGGCGACTCACCCCGCAGCCACAGTTCGGCGGCGTCGTCGAGGAGCTCGTCGCTGAGCTCGGATGGGACGCGGCTGAACGCCAACACGCCTCGCACCTCCTCGACGCTCGCCACGTCCTCACCGTACGGACGGGCTGTTTCGCCGAGGTTTCCGCCCTCCGCACGATGGGTTAACGGTGGCACGAGATGGCGCCGCGCGAGGCCGCCCGCTCGAGTGAGAGTCGCTGTTGCCCACCAGCGGCGCGGCACGGGCGGTATGGGTGAGGTCAGCCCCGGCGGACGCGTTATTGGCGTGCTCATGAGCGCCGTCGTGTCGTAAACGCTTCACGAGCCTGAATCAGTCCAGTAACAAAATGGGCGTACCGTCCGCGCGCGTGGGCGAGCGGGTGGACTGGCGGCACGTCGAGATCGACGCCGTGCGAGAGGTCGCCTGGATCGAGGAGCGGGCTGTGGAGCTCCACCGCCAGGAGCTCATCGTGCTCGAAATTCTGCTGCAGGAGCGGGGGCGCGTCGTCGGACGGGCCGAGTTGGCTCGACGTGCTGGCCTGCGGTCGATGTCGCCGCGTCAGTGCGACAAGGTGCTGTTCCGCCTGCGTCAGGCGCTCGGTGCGGAAAGCATCCGCTCGGTTCGGGGCCGTGGCTGGATGCTGGATGGGCCGATGAGAACGGCCGGCCTCGAATGAGCGTCGATGAGGTTCTGCGTGACATCCTCGTCGTCATCCTGGTGGCGAAGGTCGCCGCCGAGCTTTCCGAGCGGGTCTCGCTCCCCGCCGTCGTGGGCGAGATCATCGCCGGGATCCTCATCGGCCCGTCGTTGCTCGGGCTTGTAGGCGACGATCAGGTGCTTCGGGTGCTGGGCGAGTTCGGCATCGTCCTGCTTCTCCTCGAGGTCGGGATGCAGCTCGACCTCGTAGAGCTGCGTGCGGTGGGACGAGCATCGCTACTCGTCGCCTCTGCCGGCGTTGTGGTTCCGTTCGTCGGTGGCTATCTCGCCTCGGCGGCCTTCGGTGAGAGCACGAACACGGCGCTCTACGTCGGCGGCGCGCTGACGGCGACGAGCGTCGGGATCACGGCGCGGGTCTTTGCGGATCTCCGAGCCGTGGGCAGTCCCGAGGCCCGCACCGTGCTCGGTGCGGCGGTCGCCGACGACGTCATGGGCCTGGTGATTCTCACGGTGATCGTCCGCATCGTGGCCGCCGGCTCTGTCTCCTTGCTGAGCATCACTGGGATCGTTGCACTGGCGATCGCCTTTCTGGCCATCACGGGCTTTATGGGCGTACGTGCTGCTCCTCCGCTCTTCGACGCCGTCGACCGGCTGGCGCGGAGCTCGGGCACGCTCGTCGCCGTTGCCCTCGCCTTCACGCTGGGCGTCGCCGAACTGGCGACCGCCGCCAAGCTGGCCCCGATCGTGGGCGCGTTCGTCGCCGGCCTCGCGCTGGCCAGGACCTCGCAGGCTCCGCGGATTCAGCGGGAACTGGCGCCGATCGGACACGTCTTCATCCCCGTGTTCTTCCTTCAGATCGGCATCGACGCCCGAGTCGGCCAGTTCGCTCGGGGTTCAGTCCTCGGCCTCGCCGCCCTGCTGCTGGCCGTGGCGGTCATCGGCAAGCTGGCGTCGGCCGTCGGCGCCATCCGATCGCCCGGCGACAAGATGCTGATCGCCCTCGGCATGATCCCCCGAGGCGAGGTCGGGCTCATCTTCGCTGGCCTCGGCCTCCAGAGCCACGTACTCGGGGCCAACCTCTACGCCGCCGTGTTGCTCGTCGTCCTGTTGACGACGTTGATCACGCCGCCGCTCCTGCGCTGGCGGCTCTCCCACCTGCGTCCGCACCGGCAGCACCGCGGCGCCGCCGCGGTAGAAGCGCCGCCGGGCGGGTGGTTGGTCGTCGAGGGGAGCACGGTCGACGTGGCCGCCTCCCCGCCCGACCACCTCCTGCTCCCGATCGCCCTCCAGGCGGCGCGACTGGCGGCTGAGCACGTGCCTGGCCCCCGGCTGCTCGACTGGATCCGGTCGGCGCCCGACCAGCCACTGCGCTGGGACGCGGGCGCCCTCGCCGATCTGGTGGCGCTGCTCGATGGTGGCAACGCGCGCTCCTGGCGGTTCCTCGAGGCGGCGGGGATCCTCGACCGGGCCCTTCCTGAGTTGGCCGAGGCGATCGGTCGTCGACGTACCGACCCGACCGAGCTCGATCCGCTGAACCTCGCTCGCTGGGCCTTCCTCGACGAGCTCCGCCATCGCGTCGCCATCGACCCACGTGCGCAGAGCGTCTACAGGTCGCTGCGACATCCGGAGTGGCTGCTGCTCGCCGCCGTGGTGGTGGACGCCGCGGGTGGCGCGGTCGACGCCGTGGCCACAGCCCGCCGACTCGCCCGCAGGATCGGCCTCGGTGCGGCGGCTGAGGAGGAACTCGCGCTCCTCGTGGGCCAGCGCCGGCTGCTTCTTGCAGCCGCTCGCAGCGTCGACGGGCTGAGCGAGCGCGCAGTCCTCACCATCGCCGCCCATCTCCAGACACCCGAGCGCGCCGGTGCCCTGTACCTGCTCAGTCTGGCGTTCAACAGTCTCGAGCCGTGGGAGCGGGCGACGCTCGACCAGCTGTACGACCTGGTGACGGTCGCCCTCGCCCACCCTGAGCTCACAGGGCTTGAGGCCCGCAACCTCGCCGGGCGCCGTCAGGCCGGAGCAGCACGCCTTGTCGGCGGCGAGCAGCAGCTGCTGTCGCGGATCGAGAACGCGCCTGCCGGCTACTTGTTCGCGCGGAGCGCAAAGGACATAGCCAGCGACGTCCTTCTGCTCGAGCGGCCGCCAGGGCGGGACGAAGCTCGCGTGAGCGTGTCGCAGGGGGACGACGGCCGGTGGGGTCTTGTCGTGGTGGCCGCTGACCGGCCCGGCCTGCTCGCCAGGGTCACTGGCGTCCTCGCCGACACAGGAGTGGACGTCGAGGAGGCCACGCTCGCGACCTGGAGCGACGGAACGGCCCTCGAGGCGTTCCGCGTGCGGTCGGTCGATCGGCCTTCGACGGACCAGCTGAGGATGGCGATCGAACGCAGTCTGGGCGCGCCGGTTCGCGCCGAGCCGGTGCAGGATGCTGTCGTCCGCTTCGACGACGACGCGTCGCCGTGGTACACGCTCTGCGACGTACGGGCGCCGGACCGTCCGGGACTGCTCCACGCCGTCGCCGCCGCCTTTGCGGCCGCCGACGTGCGTGTGCACGCGGCACGCATCAGCACCGAAGGCGGGATGGCCCACGATCGCTTCGACGTGGTCGATCGGAGAGGCGAGAAGCTCGACCCGTCGGCCAAGGCACAGGTCTCGCAAGCCCTGAAGACGAGCCGCGCGCCGCGGCCGTCCCGCTGGTGGCGCGGGAACAAACTCGATACCCGTTCGTAACAATGGGATGACCGAGGTGAAACACACCGTCCGTATGGTCCCGAGCTAACTACCCCAAGCTTCTCGGTGGGCGAAGGAGGCATGGTGATCAGACGGCTTCGGTTTGTCGTGTTCCTCGGTGCGCTCGGTGCAGTGCTCCTCGGGGTCGGCGTCACTGCGGCGCATGCGCAGTCGACGTCCACGACGGTGCCGGCGTGCGGCGGCAAGATCGCCAAGAGCGCCAGCGCTGGTGACCCGTGTGGCGACGCGACGGGGGCGTCGTCGGACGTGGGGATCACCAACAAGGGCGACCAGACACCGCTCTCCGATGCCGTCGGTCACAACAAGATCGCCATCAACATCATGTGGACCCTCATCACGGGGTTCCTCGTCATGTTCATGCAAGCCGGCTTCGCCCTCGTCGAGACAGGCTTCACCCGCCGCAAGAACGCCGCCCACGTGATGATGACCAACTTCATGATCTACGGCATCGGCGTCATCGGGTACTGGCTGGTCGGCTACGCGCTGATGTTCGGCGGCGTCGGACACTTAGCCGCGCTGGGCGGCACAAACCCGCTCAACAAGATCTTCACCGTCGGCGGCTGGGGCCTGTTCGGCTACAAGGGTTTCGGCTTCAGTGGGATCTACGACGTCGGAGTCGCGGCCCACTTCTTGTTCAACCTGGTGTTCATGGACACCACCGCCACCATCGTCACCGGCGCCATGGCGGAGCGTTGGAAGTTCTCGGCTTTCATGGTCTACGGCTTCTGGGTGTCGATGATCATTTACCCGTTGTTCGGCGCGTGGACGTGGGGCGGTGGGTTCCTGGCCCAGCTGGGGACCAAGTGGAACCTCGGCCACGGCTATGTGGACTTCGCCGGATCGGGGGTGGTCCACGCCATCGGCGGCTTCACTGCCCTGGGTGGCGCCATGGTGATCGGTCCCCGGATCGGCAAGTACAACAAGGACGGGACGTCGAACACAATCCCTGCCCACAACCTGACCATCGCCATGCTGGGCTGCTTCATCCTCGCTTTCGGCTGGTTCGGGTTCAACCCCGGCTCGACGCTCGCCGGGACCGACCTACGCATCTCGATCGTGGCCGTGAACACGATGCTGGCCTCGGCCAGCGGCGCCTTCTGCGCCCTGCTGTGGGCGTGGAACCGGAAACCGTTCCGAAAGCCTGACCCCGGCATGGCCGTCAACGGCATGCTCGCCGGTCTGGTGGCGATCACCGCGCCCTCCGGATTCGTCTCCACGTGGGCCGCGCTCCTGATTGGGGCGATCGCCGGCGTGCTCGTCATCGAGTCGGTGCTGTTCATCGACAACCGCATGAAGGTCGACGACCCGGTCGGCGCCATCTCGGTGCACGGCGTCTGCGGCCTGTGGGGCGTCATCGCTCTGGGGCTTTTCGCCGACGGCACCTATGCGAGCGGCGGCTGGAACGGCGTAGCCGGTCCAGTGAAGGGCCTGCTCTACGGCGACAGCGGCCAGCTGGTCGCGCAGTTGATCGGGTGCGCGGTGATCCTGGTGTGGGCCTGGGGCGGCGGCTGGGTCTTCTTCAAGATTCAAGACGCCATCCAGGGCATCCGCTCCACGCCGGAGGACGAGGTTCGTGGTCTCGACCTGCCGGAGATGGGGGCGCTCGCCTACGTCGACGTGGACGCAACCATTCCTGCCGAGTACGCCAATTACATCCCATCGGGTGACGGTGCCGGCCTCAGTGTCGCCGGCACCTCCCGGCAGGGGCCGGCATGAGCGCCATGGCTGCGACGAAGCGGCGCCGCCCACCGAAGCGGCCTGCCAGGCGGACCAAGATGGTCGACCCGGCCCGGTGCGAGTTGTGTGGTCAGCCGAGCGCTGGCTCGTTCCGGGCCGACTTCGGCCACCTGCGGGCCGCACACCCCCGCTACGCCCGTGGCCTGGTGCTCCGGATGGTGGCGCCGCTGCTGTTCCTCGCCGTCATGGGTGCCCTGGTCGCCGCCAGCGCGCCCACGTGGGCGTATTTCAGCGCTCTCGCCATCGGCGTACTCTCGCTTGTCGTCGGCAAGGTCGAGTCTCGACGCGCACGTGAACAGGCCAACGTGCGCAGCGCGCCGCCGATCAGGCAGATCATGCGGGACGGGGGCTTCCGCTTCGTGCTGTTGCCCGTGCTTCTCGCCGCCTTGGTCTTCCTGAGCCTGCACTGAGCCGCCCAGGGGTCGTGTCCGCCGTGCCCGAGTCACCTGCTGACCGGGCGATCGGCGTCGTGATCGTTCGGTGGCCGGAGGAGGCGGCGGAGCTCGAGCAGCTCGCTGAGGGTGGCGTGCCTCGCCTGTTGCTGGTCGCTCCGGACGCGGCACCTCCGGAGGACGCCGATTGTGTCGTCGACTGGGTACGGCTGCCCGCGGCCGACGCCGACGTTCGGGCCCGGGTAAGCGCCCTCGAGCAGCGGGCGGCGCGCCACCGGGCGCCCCCTAGCGCACGCCCCTACGGTGATGGCCAGGGGCGGTTCTTCTACCGTGGCCGATGGGTCCTGTTGTCCCCCCAGGAGGAGGCGATCGCCAACGAGCTTGCCGAGAGCTTCGGCGAGGTGGTCGGCGGGACGCGGCTCACGCGAGCGGCGTGGCACGGTGCACGCACGGCCTCACTGGGCGCGCTTCGCGTGCATGTTCTCCGGCTCCGGCGGCGTCTCGCGCCCTTAGGGCTCGAGATCGACAACGTTCGCGGCCGCGGCTATGTGCTCGGGGACAGTCAGAGCCGCGGCGGACGCATGTAACCGCCTCGGCTCGTGTCCGGACCGTTCAGGCCCGGCGCGTGAGCTCGACAGTCACCGTGGGCGTTGCTGCCGGGGCGCCCGTGTAGACGCCCTTGAGGGGCGCCACGTCGTTGTAGTCGCGGCCCCGACCGACGAGGACGTGACGCTGGCCGACCGCAGCGCCATTGGTGGGGTCGAAGGCATGCCACTCACCGAGCCACGCTTCGGCCCACGCGTGGCTCTCGCCCACCACCGAAGCGCCGAGGGCGGCATCGGGATCCGGATGGAGGTAGCCGGACACGTACCGAGCCGGCACGCCCATGGCCCGCAGCAGGGCGAGCGAGAGGTGGACGAAGTCCTGACAGACGCCCCGGCCGGCCCGCCACGCCTCCAGCGCCGACGTCGAGACGTTGGTCTGACCCTGCTCGTACGCCAGCTGATCGGCAACCCAGCCGGCGACCGCCGAGACACCGTCCGCCGGCGTCGCCGCCGTGCCGCGCAGTTCGGCAGCGACGGTGCTGAGATCGTCGTCGGCCACCACGGAGGCGCTGGGTGCCGGGTAGTCGTAGAAGCGATCGATGACGTCGCCGTCCTCGACGTCGGACCAGGAAACGTCCGCAGGTATCGGCGAGGGCGTGGACGCGGTCTCGACCGTCGACGACGAGGTGACCAGCAGCTCGGTGTGGGGCACGTGCACGTCGAAGGCGTGTACGAGGGTGCCCCAGTAGTCCCAGTAGCGATACACGCGGGCGGCCGGTTCGACGTCGAGGCGACCTGTGATCGTCACCTGGTCGGCCGTGCTCTGGGGCGTGAGTCGAGCCTCGTTGTACGACGCCACCACGTCGTTGCTGTAGCGGTAGCCGGTCGTGTGCGTGATGTCGATGCGCCACGTCATGCGATCCACTCCAACGGTCGGGCGGCGCGGAAGTAGCGACCGGCGACCGCGCCGCCCGCTTCGAAGCAGAGGCGCTGGAGCCGGAAGAGGTGACCGGAGAGGTCGCCCAATAGATCCTCGGTCGAGCGGAATTCGAGCTCGTTGCCTTGCCGCGCCGCGTTGAGGATCCCGGGGCAGCCCAGCACCGAGTCGAGCCGGAACTGCAGCGGGTCGAGGTAGTCGTCGTCCACGCGGCGGTAGACGACATCGACGCGTTCCTCACCGTTCGTCGTGCGCATGAAAACCACACCGTCGCGGCACACGAGGTCGCGGCCCTCGACGAGCGTGACGCCCATCTGGCGGGCGAGGAACGAGTGCTCGAAGTAGGCGCTGTTGTGAACGCCCGGGGTGAGCACCACCACCGTCGGGTAGTCGCGTCCCGCCGGCGCGCCGGCGCGCAGCGCCTCGAGAAGGTGAAAGGGGTAGTCGGCCACGGGTCGTACGCGGTGGCTGGTGAACAGCTCGGGGAAGACATGGGTCATGGCCCGACGGTTCTCGATGACATAGGAGATACCCGACGGCGTGCGCAGGTTGTCCTCCAGCACTCGGTACACGCCGTCGCCGTCGCGCACGACGTCGACGCCGGCCACGTGGATGCGGACGCCGTTGGGCGGCGCGATGCCGGCGGCCTGGCGGTGGAAGTGGGTGGAGGACTGCACAGGTCCGGCCCGACGGCTTCTCGATTGACTCATCAGTCAATTACGGCGTAGCGTGACTCGGTGCCGATCTCCCGACG
>CADDZP010000110.1 GCA_902812475.1 Actinomycetota bacterium
CTTCACGTCCACGGGCGCCCCGTCGGCAATCCTGGACCACACCGAGATGGCACCGCTGGTCGAGCGGCGCGGCGGCCGACCGCTGCTGATCGTCGACGTGGCCATGCCCCGCGACATCGACCCGTCGGTGCGCGACCTGCCCGGTGTCGAACTCCTCGACCTCGACGACGTGCGCGCCTTCGTCGAGGCAGGCCTGGCCGAGCGCCGCCGAGAGGTGGGCCGGGTGCGATCGATCGTCGACGAGGAGCGGGAACGCTACGTCGACAGCGTCACGGCACGCGAGGTCGCCCCGACCGTCGCGGCGCTGCGCGAGCGCGCCGAGTCACTGCGGGTCGCCGAGCTCGAACGTCAGCGGAAGCGGCTCCAGAGTCTCGATCCCAAGCAGCGTGAGGCGGTCGAGGCCGTGACGCGTGGCGTCCTCGCCAAGCTCCTGCACGACCCCACCGTGCGCCTGAAGGACGCGGCCGGGACGGCGCGCGGCGAGCGTCTCAGCGACGCCCTGCGCGAGCTGTTCGACCTCTAGTCCGAATGGGTTTGCGGGCCGCGACCCGCGCCAGTGCGCTGGCCCGGCTCCAGACAGATCTGGTGGCGGCGGCGCTGGGCGAGGCCGTCGACCCCGTCGTCGTGCAGACGGCGGGCGACCAGCGCACCGACCTGCCCATCTGGGAGATCGGCGGCCAGGGGGTGTTCGTCAAAGAGGTACAGGCCGCCGTTCTCGACGGCCGGGCCGATTTCGCCGTGCACTCGGCGAAGGACCTGCCGTCGCAGTCTCCGCCCGGTCTGGTCATCGGCGCCGTCCCCGTGCGCGAAGATCCCCGGGATGCGCTCGTCGGCTCCACGCTCGACGGCCTCCCCATCGGCGCCCGTGTCGGCACGGGCTCGGTGCGGCGACGGGCCCAGCTGGCGTGGGCCCGTCCGGACCTGACCTTCGCTGGGCTCCGGGGCAACATCGACACCCGGCTGGCCAAGGCGTCGCAGTTCGACGCCATCGTGGTGGCCGCAGCCGCGCTCCGCCGCCTCGGCCGGACCTCGGTCATCGACGAGGTGCTCGATCCCTCGGTCGTGCTTCCTCAGGTGGGCCAGGGGGCGCTCGCTGTGGAGTGCCGCGCCGACGACAGTGGCGTCCTCGCCCACCTGGCTCGCATCGACCATGCCCCGTCTCGGATGGCGGTCGAGGCTGAGCGGGCGTTCCTGCGCGAGGTCGGGGAGGGTTGCCAGCTGCCCGTCGGCGCGTTGGCGACGATCGTCACGGACGGGCGCTTGGCGCTGACCGCCATGATCGCCAGCCTCGACGGCCATACTTGCCTGCGCCACCACGCCGACGGCGACGACCCCGAGACGCTCGGGCGGGAGGTCGCCCGCCACCTGCTCGATGAGGGCGGCGCCGCTTCCCTGCTGTGGGAGGTCACGGGTCGATGACCGTCTATTTGGTTGGGGCGGGGCCGGGGGACCCCGACCTGCTGACGGTCAAGGGCATGCAGGTCCTGCGGCGGGCCGACGTGGTCGTGTACGACCGGCTCTCGGTGGCGTCGCTGGTCGACCTGGCGCCGGCGGACGCCGAGCGCATCAGTGTCGGGAAGACGCCCGGCCACGCCAGCGTGCCCCAGGACGAGATCAACGCTCTGCTGGTCGCCCACGGACGGACCGGCAGGGAGGTCGTGCGCCTCAAGGGGGGCGACCCGTTCGTCTTCGCTCGCGGCGGCGAGGAGGCGCAGGCGCTTCTCGAGGCCGGCGTCCCGTTCGAGGTCGTGCCCGGCATCACGTCCGCCGTCGGCGTTCCCGCCTATGCGGGCGTGCCGCTGACATACCGCGGGCTGTCGACCTCGTTCACGGTCGTGACTGGGCACGAGGACCCTTGGGCCGCGACCGAGACGGACTGGGACGCGGTGGCGCGGGTCGGTGGCACCATCGTCATCCTCATGGGGGTGGCGACACGAGGCGCCATCGCCGAGCGCCTGATGCACGGCGGCCTGGCGGCGGACACGCCGGTCGCCGCCATTCGCTGGGGGACCCGCCCCGAGCAGCGCACCGTGCGGACGACACTCGGCCGGCTCGGTTCGGTCGACCTCGAGGCACCGGTGACGATGGTGGTCGGCGCCGTTGCCAATGTCGACGTGACCTGGTTCGAATCTCGTCCGCTGTTCGGCCGCCGGATCGTCGTCACCCGGGCCCGTGAGCAGGCGTCGGACCTCGTCGAGCGCCTGCGCCGTCTCGGAGCCGAGACGATCGAGCTGCCGGCCATCGTCATCGGGGACCCTGACGACGGCGGGGCGGCCATGGCTGCAGCCGCCGGCCGCCTGCGCGTCGGCGACTACGACTGGGTGGTGTTCACCTCGGCCAACGCCGTCGAGCGCTTCACGGCGCTCCTCCGCGACGCGCGCGAGTTCGCGTCGACGAAGGTGGCCGCCATCGGGCCCGGTACGGCTGAGGCCCTTCGTCGCTTCGGCGTCGCCGCCGACCTCGTGCCCGAGCGCTTCGTGGCCGAGTCCCTGGTCGAGGCCTTTCCGTCCGGGCCCGGCCGGGTGCTGCTGCCGCGCGCCGCTGTTGCGCGGGACGTCCTGATCGAGGGATTGACGGCGAAGGGCTGGGACGTGACCCAGGTCGACGCCTACCGCACCTACCCGGCCGAGCCGTCGCCGTCGGCGCTGGCAGAAGCTCGCAAGGCCGACGCCATCACGTTCACGTCGTCGTCGACGGTGACGAACTATCTCGAGGTGGCCGGCGCCGATGCCGTGCCACCCGTCGTCGTCGCCATTGGGCCGATCACGGCCCAGACGGCCCGGGATGCGGGCCTGTCTGTCGACGCCGTCGCCGACGAGCACACCCTCGACGGCCTCGTCTGCGCCCTGGTCGCAGCCGTCTCCTAAAGCGGGCCCAGCCGTCCTGCCGATAGAGAGGGCCTTGAGCCTTGTACGACGTCTCCTTGCCGCGCTCGTCGTTCTCGCCACGCTTCCCGCGACGCTCCTGACGTCGACCGGGGCCTCAGCAACGACCCTGCCCGTCCCGGCCGGCCTGCCGTCGCACCTCGGCGTGGGCCTGGCCGCCCATCCCGACACCACGGGGATCTACGGGTGGATGCCCAACTCCGGGATTCCCTTCGACTACGCCTACCAGTACCTCGCCGCCGGCGTGAACACGGGCCAGGGCTGGCAGACCTGGAACACCTCGGCCCAGTTCCCTCTCCTGTACGCGCAGGGAGCGGTCTCGCACGGCTACATCCCCGTGTTCCCCTATTACCAGCTCCTCCAGAGCAACGGACCCTGCAACAGCTGCGGCGAGGCCCAGCGTGATCTGGCCAACCTCAACTCGCCGTCGCTCATGCAGCTCTACTTCGACGACTTCCGGATGCTCATGCGCCGGCTGGGCTCCGGGACGTGGGACGGCGTCGCCGGGTTCGGCAAGAAGGCGATCGTGCACGTGGAGCCCGACCTTTCCGGGTACGCGGAGCAGGCGGCGCTGTACTCGAACCTCTGCTACGGGTACTGCACCGGTACCGGGAACGACGCGTCGCTCGTGAAGGCGTCGGTCGCCGGCTCCGGCTTCGCCGACGTGGCGGGCTACGCCAACACCTTCCGCGGCTTCATGCTCGCCTTGCAGCACCTGCGCGACGTGTACGCCCCCAACGTCCTCCTCGCCTTCCACGTCAGCGACTGGGCCACGGGTCAGGACATCGGGTCGAGCGCCGATGCCTCGCTGGACCCCGTCGCCTACGGAGAGAAGGCCGGGCAGTTCGCGGTGTCGGCGGGCGCGGGGGGCTACGACCTCGTGTTCAACGACGTGGCCGATCGCGACGCCGGCTACTACGAGCACGTCATCGGCCGCAACGTCTGGTGGGACCGCCTGAACGTCGCCCTTCCCAACTTCACGCGCTGGGAGCGCTACCTCGGCGCCGTGACGGGCACCGTCGGGCGACCAGCGATGGTGTGGCAGGTCCCGCTCGGCAACCAGTGGTTCCAGACCGACAACGACACCGACGGTCACTACCAGGACAACCGGGCCGAGTACTTCTTCGGGCACATGGCCGAGTTGCAGCAGGTCGGCGTCATCGGCGTGCTCTACGGTGCCGGCGCCGCCGGGCCGACGACCAACACCGACGACAAGGCCGACGGGACCACCAACCCGCCGTCGCTGTGCACGACCCGGGGTGTGAGCAGCGGCCAGCTGTGCAACAACCACGCCAGCACCGTGTCCGACGACGACGGCGGCTACCTGCGCATGGCCGCCACCAACTACTACAAGGCGCCGCTCGCCATCGGGGCGACGACGACCACGACAACCAGTCCGTCGACGACCACGACGACGCCTCCGCCCACGACGACGACCGTTGCCCGAGACACGACGCCGCCCGCGGCGCCGACGATCACCAGTCCCGCCGGTCCGGTGACCGTGGCCCGCTCGACGAAGGCGTACTCGGTCGCGGGCTCGGCGGAGCGGGGTGCGCTGGTGCGTGTCTGGGTCGACGCCAACGGCAACGGCAAGAAGGACGCCGGCGAGACGCTGGCCGGGTCGATGCAACTGACCTCGACCGCGACCGGGTGGTCGGTGAGGGTGAGCGTCGTCCGCGGCTCGAACCGCTTCGTCGTCACGGCCACGGACGCGGCCGGCAACGAATCAGCCGCCGCCGCCGTGCCTGTCATCACGAGGAACTAGAAGCGTCGGCGCTCTCGTAACATCGCGGCATGGCGTTCCCCGCTCGGCGACTGCGTCGGCTGCGCCGCACGCCGGCACTGCGGAGGCTGGTAGCCGAGGCGCAGGTGCGTGTCGACGACCTCGTCGCACCGCTGTTCGTTCGAGAGGACATCTCGGCGCCTGTGCCGGTGCCGTCGCTGCCGGGTGTCGTCCAGCACACGCGTGAGTCGCTGCGCAAGGAAGTTCGGGAGCTCGCCGGCCTGGGGATCCCCGCCGTCATCCTGTTCGGCATACCGGCGCGCAAGGACGCTTCGGGGGCAGAGGCCTGGAATCCCGACGGGATCGTGCAGGTGGCGCTGCGGGACCTGCGTGACGAGGTCGGCGACTCACTGGTGCTCATGGCCGACCTGTGCCTCGACGAGTACACCGACCACGGTCACTGCGGCATCGTGCGGGCCGACGGCAGCGTCGACAACGACGCCACCATCGAGCTGTACGCGCGCGCCGGCGTCGCCCAGGCGACGGCGGGTGCCGACGTCGTCGCCCCGTCGGGGATGATGGACGGCCAGGTCGCCGCCATCCGCGCTGGGTTGGACGGTGCGGGCTTCGCCGAGACGGCCATCCTGGCGTACGCCGCCAAGTACGCGTCGGCGCTGTACGGGCCGTTCCGCGATGCCGTCGACGTCACCATCCGCGGCGGCGGCGACCGCAAGGGCTACCAGCAGGACTGGCACAACCAGCGGGAGGCCTTGGCGGAGATCGCTCTCGACCTCGACGAAGGCGCCGACATGGTCATGGTGAAGCCGGCGCTGGCATACCTCGACGTCATCGCCGCCGCCCGCCAGCGATTTGACGCGCCGGTCGCCGCCTACCACGTGTCGGGTGAGTACGCCATGGTGAAGGCGGCCGCGGAACGCGGGTGGATCGACGGCGACGCCGTCGCCTTGGAGCACGTGACCGCCATCAAGCGGGCCGGCGCCGACGTCATCCTCACGTACTACGCCCGAGAGCTCGCCGAGCGGGCATTGAGCTGAGCCATGGGCGACAACTCCGAGCTGTTCAAGCGCGCCTCGGAGGTCATCCCGGGCGGTGTTGATTCGCCGGTGCGGGCGTTCGGTTCTGTCGGCGGTCATCCCTACTTCGTGGCCCGGGCCGAGGGTTGCTACGTCTGGGACGTCGAGGGACGCCGGTACGTCGACTACGTCCAGTCGTGGGGCGCGTCGATCCTCGGCCACGCCGATCGGCGCGTCATCGAGGCGGTTCGGTCCGCCGCCGGCGATGGCACGTCGTACGGGGCGCCGACGGAACGCGAGGTGCTGCTGGCCGAGGCGATTCGCGAGCGGGTCCCGTCGTGCCAGAAGGTGCGGCTCGTCAACAGCGGCACGGAAGCGACCATGACGGCGGTGCGGCTGGCACGCGGCGCAACCGGTCGAGATCGCGTGATCAAGTTCGCCGGCTGCTACCACGGCCACGCCGACGCCCTGCTCGCCGCTGGCGGGAGCGGCATTGCGACGCTCGGGCTGCCGGGGTCGGCGGGTGTGCCCGCCTCAGCCGTCGCCGACACGGTCGTGGTGCCGTACAACGTCGTGCCCGACGTGGCCGAAGACGTGGCGTGTGTGATCGTCGAGCCCGTCGCAGCCAACATGGGGCTGGTCCCACCGGCGCCGGGTTTCCTCGAAGGTCTGCGTGACGCGTGCGACCAGGCCGGCGCCCTGCTGATCTTCGACGAGGTGATCACCGGCTTCCGCGTGGGCTCCGGGGGAGCGCAGGCCATGTTCGGCGTGAGGCCCGACCTGTCGTGCCTCGGCAAGGTCATCGGCGGCGGGCTGCCGCTGGCAGCCTTCGGCGGCCGGGCCGACGTGATGGACCTGCTCGCGCCCGACGGGCCCGTGTACCAGGCGGGCACGTTGTCGGGGAACCCGCTGGCGACGGCGGCCGGCCTCGCCGTCCTCGCTGCGCTCGACGACGGCGCCTACCGGATGCTCGCGGGCCGGGCCGAGGAGCTCGGCGCCTGGCTGACCGACGTCATCACCGAGGCCGGTCTCGCCGTGCAGGTGCCCGTCGTCGGGCCGCTCCTGGGCGTGTTCTTCTCAGAGGCACCGGTCACCGACTACGACTCGGCCAAGGCCGCCGACGGCGATCGCTACGCCCGCTTCTTCCACCAGATGCTCGACCGCGGCATCGCCCTTCCGCCGAGCCCCTTCGAGGCCCTGTTCCCGAGCCTCGCCCACCCCAAGGACGAACTCGAGCGCACCGCCGACCTGGCAGCAGCCGCAGCCCGAGCAATCGCCTGACGCCCGGTCTGTGCCCACCGCCCACGTTCACAGACCTCTCCGATCGCGTAATTCTCTGCGACAAGCGGGCACAAACGGCTCACGCGCCGATGATCGGAGAGGTTTCGGGGGTTGCCTACCGGTCTTGGGCGAGTAGCAGCCCGGGGTCGGGCTGGTTCGGATCCTTGCGGCGCGGCGGCGGCGACCACAGCAATCGGCAGACGAGAGGGCAGGCGACGAGGGCGCGGCGGTCGAGAACCGCCGGCTCGTCGAGGACGGTGAGCCCCCACTGGTCGTCGACGAGCGACGGCAGGTCGAGCGGCTCCCGCCAGCACTGACCGACGAGCCCACCGCCGACCTCGCTGATGTTGAAGCGATCCTTGCTCTTCGCCATCGTCGCCACAGGTGTGCCGGTTCCGTCCCGGATGACGAAGGGATCGCCCGGGAGGTAGACGGCGATCGCATCGCCGTTCGGCTTGTAGACACCGAACGACGTCGTCTGCGCTGCGGTGTAGCGCTCGACGTAGAACACCGGCGTGCAGGCCTCGTCGACAACCGAGTAGCGCATCCCCAGGTGTCGAGTGGAGTCGCCGGCGAGCACCGCGTCGACGATCCCTTCGCTGCCATCCAGCCGCTGTTCGAGCACTGTCGCCTGGATGTCACCCCCGGGTTCGACGAACACGAGCGGCCCGCGTGAACCATGGCGCGTGAGGGTCGTGGAACCGGTCCTCACGAACGCCGTGTTCGATTCCAGCGGCGCAGTCGGCTCAGCTGGTGCCGCGTCGAACCGACGCAGGCACCGCTCGCACCACTCGGCGCCCTCTGGGTTCGCCGCCCCACACGCCGGACAGTTCACTTGGGGTTCATCGGCGCACCAGTTACGGCTCTGAAGGAGGCGTGGACGGAGCGCCGGTTCATCGCGGTCATTTGGCGCTTGTGCGCAGACGCACAAGTTTCAAGCGCTGGAATGGTCGTGGTTTCCGCGTTTGACAGCCAGATCACAGCCGTTCCAGCCCTTCAAACACGTGCAGTGCCGCACAAGCGATCCAGCGCAAACGAAGAGCGCGGTGGTTGCCCGTCCCCGCCCCTTGGGTTGCCGCAGGTGTGTCTGGCTAGGCGGCGACGCGTGCGACGGCGGCGACCGAGCGGTATATGGCCTCGGCGGGGCCGAGCTCGTCGGGGCGGAGCATGTTCGACATGATGCGCAGGACCCACTCCATGAGGGTGCGGGAGTGCATGCCGGTGCCGACGAGGACCCGCATGGCCTGGGGGTTGCCGATGACGCGGACGAATGCGCGGGCGACCTTGTAGTAGAGGCCCCACTCGTCCTGGAGGCGGCGTTCGTAGTCCTGCAGGACGAGGGCGTTGTCGGTGGTCAGGGCCTCGTGCAGCGCCTCGGCTGCGAAACGCCCGGTCTCGTAGGCGTAGGCGATGCCTTCGCCGTTGAACGGGTTGATGGCGCCGCCGGCGTCACCGGTGACAAGGAAGTTGGGCCCGACGCGAGGCCCGACCGAGAGCCCCATCGGCAGACGCCCGCCCGTCGGCGGTCCGCACGAGGTCTCCGGCGAGATCTCCCACGACTTCGGGGCCCAGGCGACGAAGTCGTCCATCAACTTGGAGGTGTTCACCGCCTTCCACTGGTTGAACGTGGACAGCAGACCGACGCCGACGTTCACCCGGCCGTCGCCGACGGGGAAGATCCAGCCATAGCCCGGCAGCACGTTGCCCGCCTTGTCACGGACGTCGAGGTGCGACTCGATCCACGGCTCGTCGTACCGGGGCGACTTGAAGTACCCGCGGATGGCCATCCCCTGCGGGTAGGCCCGGTCGCGCTCGGTGCCCAGGGCCCGCCCGAAGCGTGAGTTGGCGCCGTCGGCCACGACGACGTACCGGGCCCGCACCTCGTCGACCGAGCCGCTCTCCTTGCGCTTCACCACCGCGCCGCGGATGAGGCCGCGCTCGAGCACGGGCGCCGTGGCCTCGGTGTCCTGCCACAACGTCGCCCCCGCCTTCACGGCCCGCTCGGCCACGAGGGCGTCGAGGTCGTGGCGGGTGACGACGTACCCGTAGGACGGCAGCCCCGGCGTCGCCGGCCACTCCAGCTCCAGCGTCTTTCCGAACGCGATCGAGCGCAGGCCGCCGAAGCGGTGGTGGTCGGCGAGGCGCTCGGCCAGACCGATGTCCTCGAGCTGGCGCACGCCGCGGGGCGTCAGCCCGTCGCCGCAGGTCTTCTCCCGGGGGAACCGCTTCTTCTCGACGAGCAGGACGTCGTGGCCGGCCTCGGCCAGCCAGTACGCGCACGCGGCGCCCGACGGCCCGCCACCCACGACAAGGACGTCGTGGACGGCGGAGCCGGAGGTCATCGGCGTCCGCCGCTTGTGGACCCACTCACTTCAGGCCGTCCCGCTCGAACGTCACGACGTTCTGGATCTCGGTGTCGCTGAGGGTGCCCTTGAAGGCGGGCATCCCGGCGACCTTCACGACGTGCTGACCGCCTGGGCGGGCGGGATCGCCGTACGGCGTTCCCTTGGCCTTCGAGATCGAGCCGGTGTCGACCCACGCGATGTGGTCCGCCGGGTTCGGGAACGTCAGCTTGGCCTCGCCACCCGCCAGCTTGGGACCGACGCCGCCCTCTCCCTGGGCCCCGTGGCACGGGCTGCAGTTCTTGGCGAAGACCTGCGCACCCTGTTGGATCGGCGTCAGCACCGGTGCCGCCGTCGACGGTGGGTTGAGGGCGCCGACGTAGCCGAACGCCCAGATCGGAAGGAGGGCGAGCACCGGGACCACCCAGGCGGGGATGCCGCTGCGTGCCGACGGCAGCGGGAGGGCCGG
>CADDZP010000111.1 GCA_902812475.1 Actinomycetota bacterium
AGTCGAAGCACTGGTGGAGACGGTTCCAGACGGCGGTGTCGGCTGAGCCCCCGGTGGGCGTCCGTCCAGTTGGCCGTGCTCGGCGTGGTTGCAGCGGCGCTGGCCGTCTTGGCGGCGGGCGCCTTCGCGGCGCTGCCGGCCCACTCTTCGTCGTCCAAGCACGACGATGGCGGTGTGCTGGGCGTCCTGTTCCTCGCCGTGATCATCTGGACGGCGCTCATGGCCGTGCCGCGAAGCCTGCGAGCCGAACGCGACACGCCCGCCGGACTGGCGACGGCATCACGCTGGCTCGGTCTGCGCCGCCAGCTCGGAGGCGACGAGAACTTCGCCAGCCAGCCGCCCGCCGCGGTCGCCATCTGGGACCGCCTGCTCGCCTATGGGGCGGCCATGGGCGTGGCGCCGGGCGCCGTGCGGACCCTCCCGATGGGAGCCGAATCCGAGACTCGAGCGTGGACGGCGTACGGCGGCCACTGGCGTGTCGTCCACGTCCACTACCCGCGCCGCATCCCGCCGGGGTGGGGCCGCAGCCCCGCCGCCGCCATCGCCCTCGGCCTCGGCATCCTCGTGCCCGCAGCCTTCGTCGCCTACGGCGTCGGCGGCCGTCTGGGGGACGCCGTGGGCGACCTGCGCCATGCGGCGTCCGGCGCCGGCAGCATCGGCGCGGCCATCGGCCTCGCATTCGTGGTGATCCCGCTCGCCGTCGTCGTCTACGCACTCACGATGCTGTGCTGGGGCGCGGCAGATGTGGGCAGGCGACGCACGCTTCAGGGCGTCGTCCTGCGCCGCAAGGAGATCGTCTCGAACAACGACTCCGGCACGCACACCGACGCCGTGTACCTCGCCGTCTACGACGGCAACGGCAGCGAGGTACGCGCTCTGCGGTGCGAACCGTCGGTCGCCTCAGGCGTCGGCGCCGGCACGATGGTGAGAGCGACGGTGAGCCCGCGTCTGGCCCACGTCTACAGCGTCGAGCGCCTCGGCCCGATGGTGTCGATCCACACGGCGTCGTAGCCAGCGGACTGCACGGCCGCGGCCACGGCGTCGGGCGGGCGGGTGTCGCTGACCTCGAACTGCGGCTCGGCGTCGGTGGCGTCGGCGTACCCGCCCGGCTCGGTGTGCGACCCGGCCGACATCTGGGTGACGCCCAAGCGCAGCAGGGCGTCGCGCAGCTCGGGCGCTTCCCGCGTCGACAGTGAGATCCCGAGGTCGGGCAGGAACAGTCGTAGCGCGCACAGCAGCTGCACGAACGTGCGGTCGTCGACGGGGGCGGTCGGCTCGTAGCCACCTGCCGCTGGACGCAGTCGGGGGAGGGCGAGCGACACCTCGCAACGCCACCACCGGCGCATGAGGGCCTGGGCGTGGGCGGCCACGGCGAGGGCGTCGAAGCGCCAGTCGGGATGGAGCCCCAGCAGGGCGCCGAGGCCGAGACGGCGCATGCCCGCCTCAGCCCCGCGATCGAGGGCGGCCAGGCGCCAGTCGTAGTTGCGCTTCTTGCCCTTGACGTGGACGGCGGCGTAGGTGCTGCGGTCGTACGTCTCCTGATAGACGACGAGACCTTCGCAGCCCGCGTTCACCAGGCGCCGGTAGGTGTCGGCGTCCCAGACCTGCACCTCGACTGAGATCGACGGAATCTCGGGGGCGAGGAGGCGGACGCATTCGACGAGGTAGTCCTTCGACACGATGCGGGCGTGCTCGCCGGACACGAGTAGCAGGTGGCGGAAGCCGCGGCTGCGCAGCTCGCGCGCCTCGGCCACGACCTCATGGGGCGTCAGCGTGCGCCGGGCGATGTCGTTGCCTGCCGAGAACCCGCAGTACGTGCACGTCGAGACGCACTCGTTCGAGAGGTACAGCGGCGCGAAGAAGCGCACCGTCCTCCCGAAGCGGCGAACGGTCGTGGCGTGGGCCGATTGGGCGAGGTCCTCGAGGCGGTCGCCGGCGGCGTCGGAGAGCAGGACGGCGAAGTCGGCAAGGCTGCGGCGACGAGCGCGCAGCGCTCGCTCGACGTCTGTCGGTCGGGCCTGCTCGACGAGGGTGCGCAGGGGGACCAGGTCCGTGCGCAGGAGGTCGGCTGCGGCTGAGCCGTCGGGGACGCCCGCAGGCCGGCTCTCCAGCTCGACGCTCGAGACGGTCAAGAGAGGAAGCCAGTCAGCGGAGAGGACGCGTCGGCTCGCCCGGCAACGGCGGGCAGGCCGGCGACGAACGCCCGCCGGCCCGCTTCGACGGCCTGCTTGAAAGCGGCCCCCATGGCGACGGGATCGCCGGCTGTGCCGATGGCGGTGTTGACGAGGACGGCGTCGGCGCCCAGCTCCATGGCCTCGGCCGCCTGCGAGGGCGCACCGATCCCGGCGTCGACGACGACGGGGACCAGCGACTGCTCGACGATGATCTCCAGTGCCGCCTTCGTGCGCAGTCCCTGGTTGGACCCGATCCAGCTCCCGAGGGGCATGACGGTGGCACAGCCGACCTCTTCGAGGCGCTTGCAGAGCACGGGGTCGGCATTGACGTAGGGCAGCACGGTGAAGCCCTCTCGACACAGCACCTCGGCCGCCCGCAGGGTCTCGACGGCGTCGGGCAGGAGGTAGCGCGGCTCGGGCGTGATCTCGAGCTTGATCCACTCGGGCAGGCCTGCGGCCCGGGCCAGGCGGGCCAGACGGACGGCTTCGTCGGCGTCGTCGGCGCCCGACGTGTTGGTCAACAGCAGCACCCGCTCGCCAGGGATGGCGTCGAGGATGTCGTCCTCAGCGGTGGGATCGACGCGGCGCAGGGCGACGGTCACCATCTCGGTGCCGCACGCGTCGATCGTTGCCCGCAGCGACGCGTTGGACGGGAACTTCCCCGTGCCGAGGAACAGCCGCGAGGCGAACGCTCTTCCGGCGATGACGAGCCGGTCGTCCACTCGGTCCACTTGACGCTCCCTTCCCCTGCATTACCAGGGCGGTCATTCAAGGGTCGTGGACCGCTCGTATCCACCTCTCAGCCCGGCGCTCCGAGCTCCCCTGCGTTCGGCTCCTAGGTTAGTTCTCGTGAGCGAGCCAGCGGCGAGCGAACCAATGTGGCAGCGCCCTGTGCGAAGCAAGACGCCGAAGGCGTCTCCTTGAGCACTAGGCGACTGATCGTTGCCGCCATGATCGTGGGTCTGGCCATCCTCGTCGCCTTCACCATCCAGGTGCTGCTCACCGTCTGAGAGCGGCGTTGCGCCCGGACCGCTAACGGGTACCACTCTGTAGGCTCGCCTCGAAGAGGAGGTACTCCGATCGCCGAACAGTTCGATGTCGTCGTCATCGGCGGCGGGCCGGGCGGGTATGCCGCAGCCCTCTACGGCGCTGCCGCCGGCCTGAACGTCGCCGTGGTCGAGAAGGAGAAGGTCGGCGGCACCTGTCTCCACCGGGGGTGCATCCCGGCCAAGCAGTTCCTCGAGACCGCCACCGTCTTCCGCACGGTCGCCGGCGCCAAGGAGTTCGGCGTCCAGTCCGACCAGCCGTCGGTCGACTTCGCCACCAGCCAGGCCCGCAAGCAGAAGGTCGTCGACCAGCTGTGGAAGGGCCTGCAAGGCCTGATGAAGACCCGCAAGATCACGACCGTCAACGGCACGGGCACGCTGCACAAGAACAAGCTGGTGAAGGTCGACGACGGCACCGAGCTCAAGGGCAAGAACGTCATCATCGCCACCGGGTCGGTGCCGCGGACGCTCCCCGGCTTCGACATCGACGGCAAGTACGTGATGACCTCCGACGAGGTCCTCGCCCTCGAGCAGCTGCCCTCGTCGGTCGCCGTCATCGGGGGCGGCGCCATCGGCTGCGAGTTCGCGTCGATGATGAGCGACCTCGGCGTCCAGGTCACCCTGCTGGAGGCCCTGCCCAAGCTTCTGCCGCTGTGCGACAAGGACGTGGCCGATGTCGTCGCCCGCTCGTTCAAGAAGCGGGGGATCGAGGTCCGTACTGGCGTCAAGGTCGAGGGGCACGAGCCCGGCAACGGAAGCACGACGGTGAAGGTCGACGGCGACTCGCTCACCGTCGACGCCATCGTGATGTCCATCGGGCGCCGCCCGCTGTCGGACGATCTCGGCCTCGACGGCACCGACGTGGGTCTGGACGACAAGGGCTTCGTCGAGGTCGACGAGTACTGCCGTACGGCCGAGGACGGGGTGTTCGCCGTCGGCGACGTGATCAACACGGCGCAGCTGGCCCACGTCGCCTACGCCGAAGGCATCCTCGTCATGAACCAGCTTCTGGGCGAGGACGCCGTCCCCGTGGACTACGAAAAGGTGCCCTGGGCCATCTACTGCCATCCCGAGGTCGGCTTCGCCGGGCTGACCGAGGAGGCGGCCAAGGAAGCGGGCTACGACGTGGTCGTGTCCAAGCACCGATGGGGTGGCAACGGCCGGGCGCTGATCGTCGGTGACACCGACGGCCTGGTGAAGGTCGTCGCCGAGAAGGACGGCGACGGGCAGGCCGGCCGCCTGCTCGGCGTGCACATCGCCGGGCCGTGGGCCACCGAGGAGTTCGTCGAGGGCTGGCTCGCCGTCAGCTGGGAGGCCACCGTGCCCGAGGTCGCGCACCTGATCCACCCCCACCCGACGCTCTCGGAGAGCTTCGGCGACAGCATGCTCGGGTTCAGCGGAAGGGGGCTCCACGGCTAATGGCTGATATCACCATGCCGCAGCTCGGTGAGACCGTCACCGAGGGCACCATCACCAAGTGGTTCAAGTCCGTCGGCGACGAGATTCAGGAGGACGAGCCCCTGTTCGAGGTCTCCACCGACAAGGTGGACTCCGAAGTTCCGTCGCCGGAGTCGGGATACCTGGCCGAGATCCTCGTCGACGAAGGTGAGACCGTCGACGTCGGCACCAAGCTGGCCGTCGTCAGCTCCGAGGCGCCGTCGGGGGACGGGCAGCAGGCACAATCCGGCAAGGAGACGAAGGCAGAGGAAGAGGAGAAGGTCGCCGAGGCAGCCGAAGCGTCCGAGGCCGAGGCCGAGGAGCCCGCTGAGCAGCAGGAAGAGGACGAGGCGGCCGAGGAGGTCCCCGAGGAGACAGACCAGGCGCCGGAGGAGGCGGACCAGGCGCCCGAGGAGGAGGCTCGGCCGGCCAAGGCCGAGGCCGAGGCCGAACAGGCCAGGGCCCAGACCAAGACCGAAGAGCGTCCGACGCGCCCTTCGAACGGCGACGGGCGTGGCGGCGGTGCGGGCAAGGTGCTGTCGCCCGTCGTCCGCAAGCTGATCGCCGAGCACGACCTCGACCCCGACCAGATCGAGGGCACGGGCCAGGGCGGGCGCATCACCCGCGCCGACGTTCTCGCCGTCATCGACAGCGGCAAGACCAAGCCGGCTGCGGCGCCCAAGCGCGAGGAGAAGGCGGCTCCCAGGCGCGAGGAGCCCCCTGCGCGTCCTGCGGCTGCTGCTCCCGCACCTGCAGCTCGGGCCGAGGCGGCACCGGCGGCGAGGGCGGGCGAAGACGACGAGGCCATCGCCTTCTCGAACATCCGGCGGCGGACGGCAGAGCACATGGTCAGGTCGAAGGCGACCTCGGCCCACGTGCTCACCGCCATCGAGGTGGACTACGAGAGCGTCGACCGCGTTCGGGGTGCGGCCCAGCGCGAATGGAAGGAGCGGGAGGGCTTCACGCTCACCTACCTGCCGTTCGTCTCCCGGGCCGTGATCGACGCCATAGAGGACTTCCCCCACGTGAACGCGTCGGTGGGCGACGACGAGCTGATCGTGCATCGCCGCGTCCACCTCGGCATCGCCGTCGACCTGTCGTTCCAGGGCCTGCTGGCGCCGGTGATCCACGACGCCGACGGCAAGCGCCTGCGGGCCATCGCCAGGGAGATCCACGACCTGGCCGCCCGGGCCAGGGCCAAGAAGCTCAGCGCCGACGAGATCCAGGGCGGCACGTTCACCATCACCAACCCCGGTGGGTACGGCACGCTGATCACGGCGGCGATCATCAACCAGCCCCAGGTCGCCATCCTCTCGACCGACGGCGTGAAGAAGAAGCCCGTCGCCGTTGAGCTGCCCGACGGCACCGACGGCATCGCCGTCCACCCCGTGGGCCTGCTCGCCCTCAGCTTCGACCACCGGGCGTTCGACGGCGCCTACGCCTCTGCCTTCATCGCCCGGGTGAAGGAGATCCTGGAGACGCGCGACTGGTCGCAGGAGCTGTAGTGCACGCCGAACCGCTGCGCGTCCGGTGGCTCGGCAAGGTTCGCTACCAGGACGCGCTGGCGCTGCAGCGGGCGCTGTTCGCATCTGACGGGCGCTCTCTGCTGTTGCTGGAGCACCCGCACGTGTACACGCTCGGCGTGCGGGCCGACCCCGCCCATGTGCTCGTCGATCCGGCGTCGGTAGGCGCCGAGCTCGTCCACACCGACCGGGGCGGCGACGTCACGTACCACGGTCCAGGCCAGCTGGTCGGCTATCCGATCGTCGATGTGCCGATGGGGCCCGACGCCATCCCCGGCTACGTCCGCACCGTCGAGCAGCTGATCATCGACGCGCTGGCCGACGTCGGGCTCCCCGGCGCTTCCCGCCTCGACGGCTACCCGGGCGTCTGGGTCGACGACCGCAAGATCTGCGCCATCGGCGTGCGCGTCAGCCGGGGCCGGTCGATGCACGGCTTCGCCCTCAACGTCGACTCCGACCTCTCGTACTTCTCCCACATCGTCCCCTGCGGCATCCCCGACAAGGCCGTCACGTCGTTGGCCGCGGAGGGCGTCGACGTGTCGATGGCCGAGGTCGTCGACGCCGTCGTGGCCCGCGCCGCGGCCGTGTGGGGACCCGATGTCGAGCGCCAAGACGCTTCTGGCGGTACTTCCCGTCGTGATGACGACGGTAAGTACCGCCAACCGGGGGAGGGACTGCAGATCTCGCTTCGGAAACCGGAGTGGCTGCGGACCAAAGCGCACATGGGGCCGGAGTATCTGGAGCTGAAGCGCACGATGCGGTCGCTCGACCTGGTCACCGTGTGCGAGGAGGCGGGCTGCCCGAACATCTTCGAGTGCTGGGCCGACGGGACGGCCACCTTCATGATCAACGGTGAGCGGTGCACCCGGGCGTGTGGGTTCTGCCTGGTCGACACCCGCCGGCCCGACGCCCCTCCCGACCCGACGGAGCCCGAGCACGTGGCCGAGGCCGTGGCCCGCATGGGTCTGGCCCACGCCGTCATCACGGCAGTCGCCCGCGACGACCTTGCCGACGGCGGAGCGGCTCAGTTCGCGTACTGCGTCGAGGCCGTGCATCGGCGCTGCCCGGACACGGCCGTGGAGCTGCTGATCCCGGACTGCAAGGGCGACCCTGCGGCCCTCGAGGCGATCTTCGGCTCTCGGCCCGACGTCCTGAACCACAACCTGGAGACGGTTCTCCGACTCCAGCGCGCCGTGCGTCCGTCCGCCTCCTACGCCCGCAGCCTGGCCGTACTGGCGCGGGCCAAGGAGGCGGGCCTGACGACCAAGTCGGGCATCATCCTCGGGATGGGCGAGAGCGAGGACGAGGTCCTCGGCGCGATGGCCGATCTCCGCCACGTCGGCGTCGACATCCTCACGCTGGGCCAGTACCTGCGTCCGTCCGCCGCCCACCTGCCCGTCGACCGCTGGTGGACGCCCGACGAGTTCGACGCCCTGCGCATCGTCGGCGAATCCATGGGCTTCGCCCACGTCGAGGCCAGTCCGCTGACCCGCTCCAGCTACCACGCCCGCCAAGCGGCGACGTCGGCAACCGTCCTCGGGCCGTGAACCGCGAGCGGTTCGAACGGGTCAGGCGGCGGCTCGTCGAGCTCGATGTCGACGCCCTGCTCCTGTCGATCGGCGCCGATTTGCCGTGGCTCACCGGCTACACGGCGATGCCCCTCGAGCGTCTGACCATGCTCGTCCTGCCCGCGGACGGCGACGCCACGCTGGTCGTGCCCCGGCTCGAGGCGCCGCGCGTCCTCGAGCACCAAGACCTGATCTGCGTGCGCCCATGGGAAGAGACCGAGGACCCCGTCGCCATCGTCGCCGAGGCCGTCGGCGGGCGGCGCTCCCTCGCCATCTCCGACCGGGCGTGGGCTGCGCCGCTCCTGGCGCTGCAGGCGTCGGTGCCCGACGCCAAGTGGCAGCCGGCGTCGCTCGTGACCGGTCCGTTGCGGGCGGTGAAGGACGCTGAGGAGATTGCCGCCTTGCGCCGCGCCGGCGAGGCCGCTGACGCCGTCGCCACGGCGCTCGTCGAGGGCGAGATCGCCCTCGTGGGCCGCACCGAAGCGGCGGTGTCCCGCGAGATCAGCGACCGCCTCCTCGAAGCCGGCCACCAGCACGTCAACTTCGCCATCGTCGGGAGCGGGCCCAACGCCGCCAGCCCCCACCACGACGCCGGGCGCCGCGTGATCGGGCGGGGCGAGTCGGTGGTGTGCGACTTCGGCGGCGTCCTCGACGGCTACTGCTCCGACATCACGCGCACCGTGTTCACCGGTGAGCCGCCATCGGAGTTCCGCGACCTGTACACGGTGCTCGAACACGCCCAAGCCGAGGCCGTGGGCGCCGCCGTCGCCGGCGTGCCCTGTGAGGACGTCGACGCCGTCGCCCGCAGGGTGATCACCGACGGCGGGTACGGGCCGCATTTCATCCACCGGACGGGCCACGGCATCGGCCTCGAAGAGCACGAGGACCCTTACATCGTCGCCGGGAACTGCGAGCCCCTCCACCGGGGCAACGCCTTCTCCATCGAGCCGGGCATCTACGTCGAGGGCAAGTGGGGCGCCCGCATCGAGGACATCGTCGTCGTCACCGACTACGGACCGGAGTCGCTCAACAACGTCGACCACGGCCTCACCTGGACGCTGTGATGGACCTCGGCATCAGCGGCCGGGTGGCGCTCGTCACCGCGTCGTCGAAAGGGTTGGGCAGGGCGTCGGCCATGGCACTGGCCGAGGAGGGCTGCAAGGTCGTCGTGTGCGCGCGCGGCGAAGAGGCGCTGCGCGCCGCCGAGAAGGAGCTGGCCGAGCACACCGAGGTTCTCGCCATCGCGGAGGACGTCACCGACGCCGACGCACCCCGGCGCTTGGTCGAGGCGACGGTGGAGCGCTTCGGCTCCGTCGACATCCTCGTCGCCAACGCCGGAGGGCCGCCTGCCACCCGGGCCCTCGAGTTCGACGACGACCAGCTGGGCACCGCCCTCAACAACAACCTGACGACGTCGCTCCGGCTCGTGCGCGAGGCGGTGCCGCACATGCGCGATCGCCACTGGGGCCGCGTCTGCTGCATCACCTCGTTCTCGATCAAGCAGCCGATCCCGACGCTGGCGCTGTCGAACACAGCGAGAACCGCGTTGTGGGCGTGGATCAAGACGGCGGCCCAGGAGCTCTTCCCCGACGGCATCACCGTCAACACCGCCGCTCCCGGCCACCACGCAACCGATCGCATGAGGCAGCTGGGCGGGGGCGACACGTCGGGGATGGGCGACCCCGCCGACTTCGGCAAGGTCGTCGCCTTCCTCTGCTCGCAGCCGGCGAACTTCGTCACCGGCACGGCCGTCCAAGTGGATGGCGGCGCCACCACCGGTCTTCTCTGATCCCCTGTGATCAAACTCGACGCGGCGACGGTGCTGCTGCAATGGGCGACGGGCGGGCTGCTGTTCCTTTGGGTCACGACCCGGCGCCGCGAGCTCGGGATCGGGTACGGCTGGCTGCTGCGTGGCGTCTATGGGGCCATGG
>CADDZP010000112.1 GCA_902812475.1 Actinomycetota bacterium
CGCACCGTCGCACACGACCTTCGCCGACTCCGCAATCGTGCAGCGCGCCGTCGACTTCACGGCCCGGATCGCCGAAGGACGCGGAGTCCTGGCACGCGTCGAGTCGATGATGGAACAGGCGGACCTGCCCTTGCGGGCAGCCGAGGCGCTGTTCTTCTACGGGAGCAGCGTGATCGTGGTCACGCTTCTTGCTGCGGTTCTGAGCCGCTCCATCTTCGTCACGGGCGCTGTGCTCCTCATCGGCGCCCTCCTGCCGTTCGCAACGCTCAGCTTCCTGGCCTCCCAGCGCCGGCGGAAGTTCCAGGCCCAGCTGCCCGACATGCTCCAGCTCATGGCGGGGTCGCTGCGGGCCGGCTACTCGCTCATGCAAGGCGTCGAGGCTGTCGCCCAGGAGGTCGCCGACCCCATGGGACGCGAACTTCGCCGGGTGCTCGCCGAGGCCCGCCTGGGCCGGGTGCTCGAAGACTCGCTCGACGACATGGCCGAGCGCCTGAGCAGCGCCGACTTCGCCTGGGCCGTCATGGCCATCCGCATCCAGCGCGAGGTCGGCGGCAACCTGGCCGAGCTGCTTTCGACCGTCGCCGAGACGATGATCGCCCGCGAACGCCTGCGCCGTGAGGTCCGTGCGCTCACGGCCGAGGGACGCATCAGCGCCATCGTCCTGGGGCTTCTGCCCGTCGCCCTGCTCGCGATCATGTACTCGGTCAACCGCGAGTACATGAACTCGCTGCTTCACAACGGCATGGGGCAGGTACTGCTCATCGGGTCAGCGCTGCTCGCCGTCGTCGGGTTCTACTGGATGAAGAAGACCATCGAGATCGACGTCTAAGGGTCTGCCATGCTTGCGCTCACCGTTCTGCCCGTCTTCATCGCCGTTTGCCTGGCCGTCTACACGGTCGCCGGGACGGCAACCGAGAAGGCGACCATTCGCCAGTCGCTCCGCCAGCTCAGTGGCTATGAGATCGACAACCAGCGCGACCGAGAACTGCTCGACCCGCTGCGGGACCGCGCCATTGCGCCGGTGCTCACGTGGCTCACGGGGCTGGGCCGGCGCTTCACGCCGGTCGGCTACGTCGACAAGGTCACTCACAAGCTGACGCTCGCCGGCAAATTCACCCACCAGAACCTCGATCGCTTCCTCGCCCTGCGCGTCGTCACCCTTGCCCTCGTGCCGGTGTGGGCGATCCTGAGCTTCAGCGTGATCCCGCTGGGCGGAAGCAGCAAGCTCGCCGTGTTCGCGCTGCTCGCGCTCGGTTCGGTCCTTGGGCCCGACGCCATCCTCAACCGACGGGTCGCTGAGCGACAGCACGCCATCCAGGTCAAGCTGCCTGACATTCTCGACCTGCTCACCATCAGCGTCGAGGCCGGACTCGGGTTCGAGCAGGCCCTTGACCGTACCGTCGCCGCCGTTCCCGGCCCGCTGTCCGACGAGTTCGCCCGCATGCTGGGCGAGGTACGGGCCGGTGCGAGCCGCCCGGAGGCCATGCGCGCCCTGGACGAGCGAATCGACGTTCCCGAGGTGCGTTCGTTCGTGCTCGCCATCCTTCAGGCAGACACGTTCGGCGTGTCGATCGGCCGGGTGCTGCGGGCCCAGGCTGACGAGATGCGCATCAAGCGGCGCCAGCTGGCCCAGGAACAGGCGATGAAGGCGCCGGTGAAGATGCTTTTCCCGATGGTCTTCTGTATCTTCCCGTCCTTGTTCGTCGTCGTCATCGGCCCGGCTGTCATCAACATCTCCAAGAACTTCAAATAGTGGCTCCGCCGCGCGAGCGGCGTGCCCCGGGACTCGAAGCTCTCTTCATCGGGGCCCTCGCCCTGTTCGGGTTCCGCCTGGGGGCGCGTCCCATCGGAGACAACTCGATGTTCGTCCACCTCCGGACAGGCATCGACATGGCGCGGACGGGCGCGATCCCCCGACGCGACTCGTATTCGTTCACCGCTCACGGGCACGCCTGGGTGGTCCAGAGCTGGCTCCCTGAGTGGACCTACGGCTGGGCCCACGAGCTCGGGGGGTACCGCCTCGTGGTTGTCGAGCAGGCCGTCTTGATGGCGGTGCTGGCCGTGCTGCTGGGGCTGTTGGCGCGAGCCGGCACGCCGTTGCGTACTGCGCTGGCGGCGGGTGTGGCCGTGGCCGCGGGTGCCGCCTACTGGGTGCCTCGGCCGCTGATGTTCGGACTCGTCGCCATGGCGCTCACGGTGCTCGTCGTCGAGCGCCGGTGGAGCCGGTGGTTGCTCGTCCCCATCATGTGGGTCTGGGTGAGCTCCCACGGCTCGTTCATCCTGGGCGTGGGCTGGCTCGGCCTGCGGGGCCTCGGCGAGGTGGTCGACCGCCGCGGGTGGCCGGAGGACTCGGTTCGATACGCGGTCGGCATGGTGGCGGGCCTGGTCGTCGCCATTGCGAACCCTTTGGGATTCAAGCTGCTGACGTTCCCGCTGACGGTGGGCGACAAGCAGAAGGTCTTCAAGACCATCGTCGAGTGGCACTCGCCCAACTTCCAAACGGGCTCGGGGTACTTCACGCTTGTCTTCGTCGTCATAGCGCTGCTGGTGCTACTGCGTCGGGGCGCGCCGTGGATCGACTCGCTTCCGGTCGTGGGCTTCATCGCCTTGGGGCTCGTGGCCCAGCGCAACCTGCCGCTGGCCGCGACCGTCATGGCGCCGGCGCTGGGTCGGGCCATGGCCGTGCGGGACGATGCGGGGGCGCCAGCGGCGCGACGTGACCCGTCGCCGGTGAACCTGGCCTTCGCAGGGGTGCTCGCCCTCGCCTTCGGGCTCTTCACGGCCGGCGTCTACCGACAGGCCCCGCTGTCGCTCGAGAACTATCCGATCGCGGCCGTCAACTTCATCGAGCGCACGGGGTGGCGCACGCCTGCTCACCGCATGGCCGAGCAGGACGTCGTCGGCTGCTATTTGGACCTGCGTTACGGAAAACAGGCGCGTGTGTTCGTCGACGACCGGTACGACATGTTCCCCCTGTCGGTGTCAGACGACTACGCCGCCTTGCTCAAGGGCCAACCGGACTCCCTACAGATCCTCGACCGCCGGAAGGTCGACGTCGTTCTGTGGGCGAAGTCCCTCCCCCTCGTGACAACGCTCCGGGCGACCGGGACGTGGCAGCAGGCCTATACCAAGGGCGACTGGGTGGTTCTGCGCCGGGCCTGACTAGTCGGTTCGGGCCACGCACGCCACTGCCCGGGCGGAGCATCGACAAATGGCAATCAGCCGGTCCGCGTTCTGTGTCGAGATAGTGCATAGAGAACGGGGGAGCTTTGGCGGAACAGATCGAACGCACTGCGCATCGCGAGAACCGCTGGCAAGGCCGGCCATTCCAGGCCGGTGTGCTCCGCGTTGTGACCGTTGCCATCCCTGTTGCCGCGGGCGTCGTGGCGTCGGTCGCCTTCAGCCACGTCGTGCATTACCCGCACGGCGCCGTGGCCGTTCTCGCGTGGTGGATCGCCGTGCTCGCCACCTCGACGCTCACCGTGGCGATCGTCGAGCGCCAGAGTCGCCGCCTGCTACCGCTCGCCACGCTCCTGAAGCTGTCGATGGTCTTCCCGGACAAGGCCCCGTCGCGCTTCGGCGTCGCCCTGCGGGCCGGCTCCGTCAAAAACCTCGAGGAGCGGGTGGTGGAGACCCGGGCGCGTGGCGTCGAGGACGAGCCGGCGCGCGCGGCTGCTCGCATCCTCGAGCTCGTGGGAGCGCTCAGCGTCCATGACCGTGCGACGCGCGGGCACGCCGAGCGGGTACGCGCGTACTCCGACCTTCTCGGCGCGCAGATCGGGCTCAGCGAAGACGACCGGGACCGTCTCCGGTGGGCGGCTCTGCTCCACGACGTCGGCAAGGTCGCCGTCCCCAGCGAGGTTCTCAACAAGGCCGGCAAGCCAGACGAGGAGGAGTGGCAGCTCCTCCACCGCCATCCCGAGGAGGGAGCGAAGCTGGCCGCTCCCCTCCGCAGCTGGCTCGGCGAGTGGGCCGAGACCATCGAGCAACACCACGAGAGGTGGGACGGGCTGGGTTACCCGCACGGCCTGAAGGGTGAAGAGATCTGCCTCGGGGCCCGCATCGTCAGTGTGGCCGACTCGTTCGAAGTGATGACCGCGGCCAGGTCGTACAAGCGCCCCATGGACGTGAACGCGGCGCGGCAGGAACTGACGAACGGCGCCGGCACCCAGTTCGATCCGGCCATGGTCCGGGCGTTCCTCAACGTCTCCCTGGGCCGCATGCGCTGGATGGTCGGCCCTCTGGCATGGGTCGCCGAGTTGCCTTTCCTGCGTGGCATCCCGTGGGATGCCGGCGGTCAGGTGGCCGGCATGGCGGCGCGTGTCGTTGCCGGCGCGTCGATCTTCGCAGCCGCTGTCGGTCCTGCGGGCGCGGCGGCAGGCACGCCCAGCGCCGCCCGGCCCTCCGCTCCCGACTCGCCGGTGACGACGGTCGTCGTTCCGGCCCCTGCGACGGTGCCCGTCGCCACAACGACGACGACCGCCCCGCCCAAGGCGAAGGTGACTCTGCCCACCAACGGGACGGCCCCCACCACGACCGCACCTCCGGCGCCGCTGGAGACAGTGCCGCCGGCCACGGCGCCGCCGAGCACCAAGCCACCGGCGCCGAACAGGCCGCCAGTTGCCAACAACGACGCTGCGACGACGACAGCCCATGCCCCCGTTCAGATCGACGTCAGTGCCAACGACTACGACCCTGATGGCGACGGTCTCGCCTTCCCGGTGTCCGTCTCCTACGCGGCGTCGGGGAAGGGCGCCAACGTGAACCTCGCACCTGACGGGCACACAGTGAACTACGTGCCGAACAACCACCAGGCGCCGGGGCCTGACTCGTTCGGCTACACGGTCTGCGATACACGTGGGGCCTGCTCGACGGCCACCGCGACGGTCACGGTCACCACCTGACCGCACCCGTTCTGGGGCCAGCCGGCGGTCAGCGTCGGCGAGCTGAACGGCGCGACGTCGCCCTGGACGTCCTGAGACGGGTCGCCGACGACGTCCGTGTGCCGGAGGGGTGGCGTCGTGCGAGGGCGAGGGCACTCGCCCGAAATGCCGGGTGACGACTGGCACAGAGGATTTGGCCGCCCGGGGTAGAAGTACCCGCGTATGAGCACCGTCCTGGACACCGAGCAGGCGACCGACGTCGGCAGCGCAGACGCCTACGAGAGCCTCATCGCCCGGCTCAGCCAGCAGTCGGTCGTCAAACACTTCGACGCCTACGCCGACGTGCCGTGGGACGACCCGGACTACCGCATCGACCCCGCCGATCCGCGCTGGGAGCTGGACGACGACGACCCCCTCGGTGCCACGGACTGGTACAAGGCCCAGGCTCAGGAGGTGCGGGCCCGGATCGGCCTGCACGGCATCGTCAACGCCATGAAGACGGGCTTGCAGTTCGAGAGCGTGCTGAAGCGGGGCCTGCTGGAGTACGCGAGCACGCTGCCCAACGGCGCGCCGGAATTTCGCTACGCCTACCACGAGGTCATCGAAGAGGCGCACCACTCGCTGATGTTCCAGGAGTTCGTCAACCGCAGCACCCTCGACCCGCCCGGGATGCCGAAGCTCATGCAGATCGGCTCCCGCGGCGTCGTCAAGTTGGGGCGCCGGTTCCCGGCACTCTTCTTCCTGTTCGTCCTCGGGGGCGAAGACCCCATCGACTACGTGCAGCGGCAGGAACTGCGCAGCAGCAAGGGGATCCATCCCCTCCTCGAGCGCATCATGCGGATCCACGTCACCGAGGAGGCCCGCCACCTGTCGTTCGCGCGCAGCTACCTGAAGCGTCACGTTCCCGAACTGAGCTGGGCCAAGCGTCAGATGCTGGCCGTCCGGGTGCCGTTCATCCTGGGGACGATGGCGGGCACGATGCTGCGGCCGTCGAGCGAGATGGTCCGCCGGTACCGCATCCCGAAGTCCGTGCTGGAGGAAGCGTTCGACGACAATCCCCAGGCGCGACAGTTCGTGCGCGACTCCCTGCGCAAGGTTCGCAACCTCTGCGTCGAGCTGGGAATCGTGACGCTCGTCTCCAAGCGTCTGTGGAAGGCCTTCGGCATCTGGGACGAGCCCGCCGCCGCCTGAGCGGTCAGGCCGGAGCCAATGTCAGCGGGAGCCGCGCCATCCCTCGCAGGATGGGATTGGTGCCGCGCACCGGTTCACCCGCCGGGTCGAGGCGGCGCACACGTTGCACGAGTTCCCGGAGCACGGCCGCGCCTTCCAGCCGGGCGAGGTGGGCGCCGAGACAGAGGTGGATGCCGCTGCCGAACGCCACGTGATCCGCCGCCCCTCGGTCGAGGCGGAAGGCGTCCGGGTCGGGGTAGTGGCGCGGGTCGCGGTTGGCGGCGCCGTACAGCAGGAGCACCCGACTGTCGGCCGGGATCTCCACGCCATGGACCACATATGGCGTGAGTGCCGTGCGGAAGAAGCCCTGGACGGGGGAGTCGTGTCGCAACGATTCCTCGACCGCGCCTGCGACAAGCTCGGGTTGTCGGCGCAACTGGTCCCACAGCGCCGGTGTCGAGGCGAGCGTGTGCAGCAGGTTGCCGAGCAGGTTGGTGGTGGTCTCGTTGCCGGCGACCAGCAACAGCAGGCTGAACCAGAAGGCTTCCGAGTCGTCGAGTGCACCCTCGGCGCGCGGTTGCACGAGCCGGCTGAGCAGGTCGCCGGCGGGCGCCCGGCGCCGCACCTCGACGAGCGCCGCCATGTACTGCTGCAGCGCCAGGATGCCCTCGACGGTGCGGTTGGCCCGCTCGACGTCGCCGGCGTCGATGACGGCGAGGCTCTCGACGATCTTGTCGGACCACTCTCGGAACTGGGGGTAGTCCTCGGGAGGTACGCCGAGGATCTGGGCGATCACGAGGATCGGTAATGGTGAGGCGACCGCCGTGACGGCCTCGGTCGTCCGCTCGTCGAGCATCCGCTCGACCGCTTCAGCCGCCAGCCTCTCCACCAGCGGCCGCCAGGCCGACACTGCGCTCGGCGTGAAGTCGCGCGCCACGATGCGCCGCAGCCGCGTGTGGTCGGGCGGATCCATCGTCAACATCATCGGAAGCGGCTGCCGGATGTAGATGACGCCCTCTGCCGAGGAGAGCCGCCCGTGGGCCCGCGCCCCGGCGAGCACGTCCTCGTACCGGCTCAGCACCCAGAACCCCAACGTGTCCTGGTGGTAGATGGGTGCCTCATCCTGGAGCCGGCGATACCAGGGGTAGGGGTCGGCGATCGTGTCAGCGGCGAAGGGGTCGTACGACAGCGGTGCCTGCGTGACCGGCATGGGGAACGAAACCTATCCCCGCCGCTACCGACGCTCGATGCGCTTGACGTCCTCGCCTTCGCGCCACGACTCGATGACGAGGTGGTCGCCGCCGGGCTTGAGGAACATCAGCTCGGTGACGTCCACGCGGAAGAGGTGGTAGGGCGGCGGCGGGATGTAGCCCGTCTCGCCCTGGAAGGCGCGGTTGAAACGCTCGAAGTCGGCGGGCTCGGTGACCTCCACGGCCCGACCCGAGATGCGGGCGTCGCCGTTGGTCACCTGCTTGTCCTCGGTGGCGCTGTGCAGCGCCAGCCGGGCATCTCGGAGCAGGTCCTTGGCCTTGCGAGATTCGAGCATCATCCCCAGCCAGAGCTCGTCCAGGGCGAAGAGGGGCTCGATGCCGCTGATACGGGGCGACCCGTCGGCCCGCAGCGTCGCCAGCAGCCCGAGCCCCGTGGCGCGGAAGCGCTCCTTCACCCGCTCGGCCAGCTCGGGCGCCAGCGCTTCGACCGCGGCCCACGACGGCACGTCATGAGCGTACGACTGCTAGAACCAGCGCATGCACGACACGGTGATCCGCGACGGCACGGTGGTGGACGGCACCGGTGCGCCGGCCAAAGCGGCCGACGTCGCCATCGACGATGGCCTCATCACTGCTGTTGGCGATGTCGACGAACGAGGTCGCCGGGAGCTCGACGCCGTCGGCCGTCTGGTGACGCCCGGCTGGGTCGACATCCACACCCACTACGACGGCCAGGCGACGTGGGACCCGGAGATCACGCCTTCGAGCTGGCACGGCGTGACCACCGTCGTCATGGGCAACTGCGGCGTCGGCTTCGCGCCTGTCCGGCCCGGCGCCGAGGCGTTCCTCATCGAGCTCATGGAGGGCGTCGAGGACATTCCGGGGACGGCCCTGCACGAGGGCATCGACTGGCAGTGGAGCTCGTTCCCCGAGTACCTGGACGCGCTGGACGCCATGCCCCGGACCGTCGACGTCGCCGCCCAGGTCCCCCACGCCGCCCTGCGGGCGTTCGTGATGGGCGAGCGGGCCCATGACGAAGCAGCCAAGGGCGACGAGCTCACCGACATGGCCGCCATCACCGAGGAGGCGTTGTCAGCGGGCGCGGTGGGCGTGACCACGAGCCGCACGATCCTTCACAGCTCGCGACACGGTTTCGTTCCCGGCACGAACGCCCCGCCCGACGAGCTGCTGGCGCTCGCCGATGCGGTCGCACGCGCCGGCCACGGCGTCTTCGAGATGGTCTCCGACCACCAGGGCGGCGAGGGCGACCGCGCCTGGTTCCTGGACTTCACGCGCGCCAGCGGCGCGCCGGTGACCTACGCGCTGGCGCAGGCTCCCTACGCACCCATGGCGTACAAGGACGCCTTGGCAGCGGCAGAGCGCGACCACGCCGACGGCCTGGCGGTCGTGCCGCAGGTGTCCTGCCGGCCGACGGGCATGCTGTTCGGTCTCCAGAGCAGCCTCCATCCCTTCATCACCCACCCGACGTACCGAGCGATCGCCGACCGGCCCCTCGACGAGCGGGTGGCCCGGCTCCGCCAGCCCGAGGTTCGGGCCGCCCTCTTGGCCGAGGAGCCCGCGACGGGCAGCCCGGTCGCGCGCGTCCTCATGTCGCGGTGGAACCAGATCTTTCCGTTGGGCGACCCGCCCGACTACGAGCCTCCTGCGTCCAGCGCCGTCCAGGCGGTCGCCGACCGCGAAGGCCGGCGGCCCGAGGATGTCGCCCTCGACTGGCTGCTCGAGCGCGACGGACGGGCACTGTTGTTCGCCCCCCTTGCCAGCTACGTGGACTACGACTTCGAGGCCATCCACGAGCTCATCACCCATCCCCGCACGGTGCTGGGGCTGTCAGACGGCGGCGCCCACTGCGGCCTGATCTGCGACGCCAGCATGCCGACGTTCCTGCTCACCCACTGGGCGCGCGACCGGACGAGGGGCCAGCGGATTGCCGTCGAGGAGGCGGTGCGGCTCCAGACGTCATCGACGGCGGCTCTCTACGGCTTCGACGACCGCGGCGTGGTCGCGCCCGGCAAGAAGGCCGACCTCAACGTCGTCGACTTCGACACCCTCCAGTTGCACACGCCGGAGATGGTGTTCGACCTCCCCGCGGGCGGGCGCCGGCTCGTCCAGCGTGTTGACGGCTACATGGCCACGCTCGTCGCCGGCGAGGTCACCTACGAGCACGGTGAACCGACCGGCGCCCGCCCCGGGCGCCTCGTGCGCGCCACGGCCCGTTGAGCGCGGTGGCAGACCGCGTCCGCATCGGCTGTCTTGGCGCCGCCAAGATCGCTCCGGCGGCCCTGTTCAAGCCGGCCAAGGCGGCCCCCGAGGTGGAGGCGACGGCCATCGCGGCACGCGAGCCCGCCCGGGCGCGC
>CADDZP010000113.1 GCA_902812475.1 Actinomycetota bacterium
CACCAATGGATCGAGCGCGACGGCGAGCGGCTCCGTGCGGAGGCCGTCGCGCTCGATCCATTGGTGTGTTCTGCAGACCCGGGTCGCCTCGAGGTCCGGGTCGAGCGCCCGCAGCAGCTCGTGCGGGCGCAGCGCTCGGGACCGGGTGGCGAGCAGGGCCTCGAGCTCGGGCTCGCCGTCGACCGTTGCCGTTGTCGACAGTGCGAGCAGGGCGGGGCGGACGTCGTCGACCGAAAGCCGTCCCTTGCGCTCGCGCTCGACGAGCAGGGAGGACGAGGCGAGGGCCCGGTCGACCAACGGGGCCAGGTCGGTGCCCGCAGCGAATCCCAGTCGCCACGAGCACGACTCGACGTCCTCCTGGAGGGACGGAGCCTTGGCGTCGACCGCGGCGACGACCGTGACGTCGACGCCCCCGGGCAGAGCCGACGTCAGCACCTCGGGCAGGCCGTCGACGTCGACATCGGCGTCCGGGGCCAGCTCCATGTCGAGGTACTCGGCGAACGACTCGGCGCCCGTCGGCAGGGCCAGGCCGAAGCTGAGCTTGGGCCGGGGCGAGAAGCCGCCCGTCCACGCCAGCGGCAGGTGCACCCGCCGGCACGCTCGCTCCCACATGCGGGCCACGTCGCGGTGGCTGGTCCAGCGCACCTTGCCGACCTTCAGGAACCGGACACGCAAGCGCATCAGGCGCCGCCTCCCACCGGCAGCAGCGTGACGGGCACGTCGCCGCCGGTGGCCAGGTCCTGGCCCGTGCCCTGGCTTCCGCCGGCCGGCGGCAGGTTCGACGCCACCACGTGCTCGATCCCGTAGTCGGTGCACACGCCGCAGTCGTAGCAGGGCGTCCACCGGCAGTCGGGGAGCCCGTGCTCGGCGAGGGCGTCCTGCCAGTCCTGCCAGAGGAAGTCCTTGTGGAGGCCGGCGCTGATGTGGTCCCACGGGAGGACCTCGTCCTCGGTGCGGTGGCGGGTCACGTACCAGTCGAGGGAGAGCCCGTGGCGATCCATGGCGCCCTGCCAGAGGGCGAGGTCGAAGTGCTCGCTCCACTCCTGGAAGACGCCGCCGTGGCGCCACACGTCCTCGATGACGGCGCCGACGCGCCGGTCGCCGCGCGAGGCGATGCCCTCGGCCAGTGTGGCCTTGGGGTCGTGCCAACGCAGCTGCACGGCGCGGTCGCGCCGCAGGTCGTCACGCAGCAGACCGACCTTGCGCTGCAACTCGGCGACGCCGTTCTGTCCGAACCACTGGAACGGCGTCTGGGGCTTGGGGACGAAACCGCCGACCGACGCCGTCACCGACGCCGCCTTGTGGTACCGGCGGCCGATGTCGACGCACGCCCGGGCCAGACGGGCGATGCCGAGCGTGTCCTCGTCGATCTCGGTGGGCAGGCCGGTCATGAAGTAGAGCTTCACTCGGCGCCAGCCCTGCGAGTAGGCGGCCTCCACGGCGCCGTAGAGGTCCTCCTCGCGGATGAGCTTGTTGATGACCTGGCGCAGGCGCCACGTGCCGGCCTCGGGTGCGAACGTGAGGCCCGTGCGCCGGACCTTCTGGATCTCCGTGGCCACGCTGACGGTGAAGGCGTCGACGCGCAGGCTGGGAAGCGACAGGGAAACCTGCCCGCAGTTGACGGGGTCGTTGACGATGCCGGCGACGACGCCGTCGATGCCGCTGAAGTCGGCGCTGGACAACGACGTCAGGCTGACCTCGTCGTAGCCGGTGCGGCGGAGCCCGTCGGTGACCATGGTGCGAACCTGTTCTGCGGGACGCTCACGCACGGGCCGGGTGATCATCCCCGCCTGACAGAACCGGCAGCCCCGCGTGCACCCCCGGAAGATCTCGACGTTCAGCCGGTCGTGCACGACCTCGGTGAGGGGCACGAGCTGTTGCTTGGGGTACGGCCACTCGGCCAGGTCGGCGATCGTGCGCTTCTCGACCCGCTCGGGCACGTCGGGATAACGAGGAGTGATCGCCCGCAGGAAGGGCCCCTCGTAGTCGACGTCGTACATCGACGGGACGTACACACCCGGCACCGACGCCAGGTCGCGGAGCACGCGCTCGCGGGAGCCGGGCGTGCGTCCACCCGCCTTCCAGTCCCGGACGACCTCGGTGACCTCGCTGACCGCCTCCTCGCCATCGCCGATGACGAAGGCATCGATGAAGTCGGCGAGGGGTTCGGGATTGAACGTGCAGTGGCCGCCGGCGATGACCAGCGGGTGCTCGGGCGAGCGCTCGGCGGCGCGGACCGGTGCCCCCGCCAGGTCGACGCAGTTGAGCAGGTTCGTGTAGACGAGCTCGGCTGACAGGTTGAAGGCGAGCACGTCGAAGTCCCCCGCCGCCCGGTGCGTGTCGACGGAGAACAGCGGGACACCACGAGCCCGCATCTGTTCCTCCATGTCCACCCAGGGCGCGTAGGCGCGCTCGGCCACGGCGTCGTCGCGCTCGTTGAGGATCTCGTAGAGGATCTGGAGGCCCTGGTTCGGCAGGCCCACCTCGTAGGCATCGGGGTAGACCAGCAGCCACGCCACCCGTCCGCTGCCATGGGTCGGGGTGCGGGCCCCGTCCTCACAGCCGATGTAGCGGGCGGGCTTCTGGACCTTGGCCAGCAGCGGCTCGATCCGCGGCCAGAGAGATGTCATGTCCCGTTCAAGTGTAGGTGCCGCCACCCCCGACGGCCGCTCTCGGCGCCGAAGGCGCCCTCGCCGGATGTCGGGCAAGAAGAGCAGCGCGGAGGGCGAGCGGCTTTGCCGGGAGCCCGCAGCACGATTTAGCTCGGCCGAGGAGCTCTGCTCCGAGCGCCGAACGGGCCCGGCCAAAGATTCGACATGTTCAGCGCCAGTCTACGACTCGTCAGGCGAATCGGCGCATGTGGATGTTCAGCACGAGGCCGACGGCCGCGAAGTTGGCGACGGTCGAGGAGCCGCCGTAGGACATGAACGGGAGGGGAATGCCCGTGATCGGCATGATCCCCATGGTCATCCCGACGTTCTCGAAGATCTGGAACACGAACATGGCCAGGACGCCGACGCAGATCAGCGTGCCGAACAGGTCCCGGGCCAGGGTGGCTGTTCGCCAGGTCCGCCACACCACCACGGCGAACAGGGCGAGCAGGGTGAAGGCGCCGACGAAGCCGAGCTCCTCGCCCACGACGGTGAAGATGAAGTCGGTCTGCTGCTCGGGTACGAACGACAGGTTGGTCTGCGTCCCCTTGAACAGGCCTTTGCCGAAGAGGCCGCCCGACCCGATGGCGGCCTTGGCCTGGGAGAGGTTGTAGGCGCTGTGCTGCGGGTCGTTCGTGGGGTTGGCGAAAGCGGTGAGCCGGTCGACCTGGTACTGCTTCAGGACTCCAAGCTGGACGACGGCGACCATGCCGATGATGGCGACCGCACACAGAGCGGCGATGTGGCGGGGCCGGGCGCCGGCCACGACGAGGACGCCGATGAGGATGGCGCCGAAGACGAGGTCGGTGCCCAGGTCGGGCTGCAGGTAGATGAGCGCCATCGGGATCGCAGCCAGACCGAGCACGGTGGCCAGGCGGCGGCCGTCGAGGTCGCCGCGATGGGTGGCGCAGTAGGCCGCCACGCAGACGATCAAGGCGAGCTTCGCCCACTCTGAGGGCTCCAGCTGGAAGCTGCCGAACTGGAACCAGGCCTGTGCGCCCCGCGTGCTCGACCCGATCGGGGTGAGCACCAGCACCAGTAAGAAGAAGGCCCCGGCGTAGACGAACGGTGCGATGTCGCGCAGGACCCGGTAGTCGACGGCGATCATCACCGCCATGACGGCCAGGCCGAGCAGGACCCAGACCGACTGTCGCTTCAGGTACATGTGCGGGTCGAGCCCCTGCTCGCGCAGCTTGCTCTCCGTCGCCGAGAACACCATGAGTACGCCCATGCCGGCAATGGCGACGGCCGACGCCAACAGCGCAAGGTCGACGTGCCGCCAGGCCGCGGTGGCACCCCGTCGGAGGGGGAAGGGAGAAGACGCGCTGGCGGTGGCCATGAGCTAGTCGGGGGTGGTCCCGGCGGCGTAGCTGACGGGCTTGGTCGGCTTGCCGGCGAGGGACTCGAGGATACGCCGGACGACGGGCGCGGCCGCCGAGGCGCCGAAGCCGGCCTCCTCCATGACGGCGCCGACGGTGAACTGGGGATCGAACGTGGGCCCGAAGGCGACGAACAGCGACGTGTCCTGCTTGTCGCCTGCCTGGGCCGTGCCTGTCTTGCCGGCGACCGGGAACGTCTGGAAGGGGAACCCGGCGAACGCACCGGCCGCCGTGCCTCGTGGGTCCTGGGTCACGCCCGTCAGGCCTTGCAGGATCGGATCGTGGACCTGGGGTGGGATGTCGAGCTTGCGCGCCGACTGCGGGGCGATGTCGCGCAGCTTGTCGCCGGTCTGGCTCCGCACGGCGGCGCCGACGCGGGGCACCCACACCGTTCCCCCGTTGGCGAACGTCGAATAGGCGTTGACCAGCTGCAGGGGGCTCACCACCGTCTCGCCCTGGCCGATGGCCAGGTTGACGTTGTCGCCCGCGAACCATTGGCCGTTCGGGAAGGCCTTGGGGTTCTGGTCGTGCAGCTTCTTGCGCGTCTCGGGGTCCGGGATGCGCCCGCCGGCTTCGAAGGGGAGGTTGACGCCGGTCTTCTTCCCCAGTCCGAGCTGACGGGCCTCGTCCTGGATGGCGTCGCCGTACTGCGAGCGCTGGATCCAGAACTGGTTGCCCAACGTGTAGAAGAACACGTCGCTCGACACGGTGAGGGCGCGCACGATGTTGACCCGCCCGTTCGCCTCGCCGCCGGCGTTCTTGAAGATGCGGTTGCCGATCTTGATGCGCCCGCCGTCGTCGACGGTGTACTTGTCGTCGATGAGCCCGCGGCCCAAGGCGGCCAGCGACGTGGCCAGCTTGAAGGTCGAGCCCGGCGCGTACTGGCCCTGGATGGCGCGGTCGTTCAGCGGGTAGCTGCTCGCCGGGTCGTTGAGCTGGGCGAAGAGCTCGGGCTTGATCCCGTTCACGAAGATCGACGGGTCGTAGGTCGGGTTCGACGCCATGGCGAGGATGGACCCGTCGCGCGGGTCCTGGACGACGACCGACCCTGCGGGGGCGATGAAGTGCTTGGCCTGACTCTTGTCGTAGCTCCCCCGGGCCGCCTGCAGCCCCTGGGTCAAGGAGTCCTCGGCCAGCTTCTGGATGTCGATGTCGATCGTCAGCTGGACGTCGTGTCCCTGGACGGCGGGCGTCGTCCCGAGCGAGCCGAGCACGCGGCCCTTGGAGTCGACCTCCAGTCGCTCGACCTGGGGCGAGCCGCGTAGGTCGTCCTCGTAGACCTTCTCGATGCCCGACTTCCCGATGCTGTCGCCCTCCTTGTAGCCCTTCTTCTTGTTGGCTGCGAGCTCGCTGCCGTTGATCTCGCCCACCCATCCAACGAGGTGGGCGGCGAGCGGGCCGTAGGGGTAGAAGCGTTCCGTGAGCTGCACGCCGCCGACGCCCGGGAAGTCGGCTTGGTGCTCCCGGATGTAGATGATCGTCTCCTTGGGCACGTCGGTCGCCACCGGGATGGGTCGGAACGGGCTGTAGCGCTTGTCGTCGAGGCGCTTCTGCAGATCGGACACCTGGGTGTTGAGCACTTGTGCCAGCCGGGGCAGCACTTCGGCTTTCCGGGTCCCCAGCTCCTCACGGTTGACGACGACGGCGTCGGAAACGCGGTTGTCGACGATCACCTTGCCGTTGCGGTCGAGGATGCGCCCCCGCGGCGCCTCGGTGTAGATCGTCCGCACGCGGTTGACCTCGGCCTGGGTGCGGTACTGCGGCGCGGCCAGGACCTGCAGGTACCAGAGCCGCGCCAGCAGCGCCGCGAACAGCGAGACGACGACGACGGCGACGATCCCCAGCCGCAGCCGGGGAGACTCGAGAGGCACTACGCGAACGCTCTCTCGGGGGTCTCGATCGACCAGCGCACGAGACGCAGGGCGACGGGAGCGGCGACGGCGTTGAAGACACCGACGACGGTGGCCACGATCAGGAGGTGGATGGTCACCAGGTGGGGCTGGCCCACGACGGTGGCGACCAGGGCGTACAGCAGCTCACCTGCCACCGACGCAACGAACGTGGTGAGGATCGGGATCCACCACGCCGCCCGCAGCACGCCGCCCTGGATGTTGCCGACGGCGTAGCCCACCAGGCAGAACACGAGGGCCGACAGTCCCATGGGCGTCTCCAGGAACAGGTCCAGGACTATGCCCGCCGCGAAGCCGAAGAGGGCGCCGGCCCGCGGCCCGCCCACGATCCCGGCGACGACGGCCAGCAGCAGCATGGCGTCGGGACCGGCGCCGAACACGCGCAGGCGGTCGAGCAGGGTCAGCTCCACGACGAGGAAGAGAAGCAGTACGAGCGGGATCTTGGCGCGGGTGTTGTTCACGGATTCACGGGCCTACGGGAGGACGGCCTTGGGCTGCCAGAGAAGCACTTTGACGAAGTCGAGCCTCGTCAGGTCGACGATGGGGTCGATCGTGAGGTCGCGCTGGAGCGAGCCGGGCTGCACCTTGGTCGAGCGCACCTTGCCGACGGGAATGTCGGGCGGGAAGACGCTCCCCTGCAACCCGCTGGTGACGACCACCTCACCGCCGGCCACCTTGCTACCGACGTCGATGAGGTCGACGGGGAGGGGTTGGCGGGTGCCGTTGCCCCGCGCCACGCCGACGTCACCCGACCCCGACAAGCGCACCCCGACGTTGAACGACGGGTCGGTGAGCAGCAGGACGGTGGCCCGCTCCTGGGACACGGACAGCACCCGTCCCACGAGACCAGCCCCGGTCACGACGGGCATGCCCTTCTGGATACCGGCTGGGAGGCCCTTGTCGATCTCGACCGTGAGCTGGAAGTTGGACGGCGACGTGGCGACCACTCGGGCGGCGACCGTGGGGATGTTCCCGGCGAAGTTCAGGTTCTGGAGGGCGAGCAGTTTCTGCAGCTCACGGTCGTTGTTGGCCGATGCGTCGGCCCTGCCCCGGGCTTCGGCCAGCTGGCGACGAAGGCGGGAGTTCTCGGCCTTGATGTGGCCGTAGCGGAACAGGCCGCCGAAGAAGTCGCTGACGGGGTTGATCACGTCGTCGGCCACCGACTGCACGGGCGCGAACGCATCCCTGGCTGCCCGCCTCACCGACTCCATGGCGCCACCGCCCCCGCCCCGCACGTCGACGGTGATGACGGTGATCGATGTGAGGACGAGGAGGACGAGAAGAAAACGATGCCGCGTCGAACGCCGATAGACGGCCACGGCTCAGGCGGGTGCCTCGCTACCGATCAGACGACGAGAACAGCACATGGCGCAGGACGTCGAACTCCTCCAAGCACTGACCGGACCCCATCACCACGGAGTGGAGGGGGTTCTTGGCAATCACGATGGGCATGCCGGTCTCAGCGGAGAGTCGAGCGTCGATGCCATGCAGGAGGGCGCCGCCCCCCGTGAGCACGATGCCCTGCTCCATGATGTCGGCCGCCAACTCGGGCGGCGTCTTGTCGAGCGTGACCTTGACGGCGTCGACGATCGCGGAGACCGGTTCCTCGATGGCCCGTCTGATCTCCTCGGTGGAGGTCACGATCGTCTTGGGCAGGCCGGTGACGAGGTCCCGGCCCCTGATCTCGGCGTGCAGTTCCTCCTCGAGAGGCCAGGCAGAGCCGAGCGCGATCTTGATCTCCTCAGCCGTACGCTCGCCGAGCGCCAGGCTGTACTCCTTCTTGATGTACTGGATGATGGCGTCGTCGAGCTCGTCGCCCCCGATACGGATCGACTGGCTGGTGACGATGCCGCCCAGCGAGATCACCGCCACCTCGGTGGTCCCACCGCCGATGTCGACGACCATGTTGCCGGTGGGCTCGGCCACGGGAAGGCCGGCACCGATTGCCGCGGCCATGGGTTCCTCGACGATGAAGGGATCCTTGCGGGCCCCGGCGAACTCGGCTGCCTCCTGGACCGCACGCTTCTCGACCCCGGTGACCCCGGACGGCACGCAGATCACCATGCGGGGCTTGGCCCAGCGGCGCTGGTGCACGCGCTGGATGAAGTAGCGCAGCATCTTCTCGGTGATCTCGAAGTCGGCGATGACGCCGTCCTTGAGCGGCCGGATGGCGACGATGTGCGCGGGCGTCCGACCGATCATGCGCTTGGCTTCGAGGCCGACCGCGAGCGGACGGCCGTCCTTGATGTTGACGGCGACGACGGACGGCTCGTTCAGAACGATGCCGCGGCCCCGGACGTAGACGAGTGTGTTCGCCGTACCCAGGTCGACGGCCATGTCCCGGCCGAGAAGGGAGGAGAAGAAGCTGTCGGACATGCGAAAAGGCCCCCGCCCTTGGGAGGTGTCCGCTAGAGGCTATGGCCCCGCTGCGGAATCGGACAACCCGCTTCGGGTCGTTCGATCACAAGGTCACAAACTGGGGAAAAAAGATGTCGATCTCGCGCTTGGCCGATTCGGGCGAGTCCGAGCCGTGGACCAGGTTCTCGGTGAGCTCGATGGCCAGGTCGCCGCGGATGGTACCCGGGGCCGCGTCCCGGGGATTGGTGACGCCCATGAGCGTGCGCACCACTTTGTAGGTGTCCTCGGGCCCCTCGACGACCATGAGCACGGCAGGCGAGCGGGTGATGAACGCCACCAGGTCGCCGTAGAAGGCCTTTCCCTGGTGCTCCTCGTAGTGGCGCCCTGCGGTCGCCTCGTCGATCTGGCGCAGCTCCATGGCCACGATCCGCAGCCCCTTGCGCTCGAGGCGCGACACGATCTCGCCGACCAGCTTGCGCTCGACGGCGTCCGGCTTGCAGATGACGAGGGTGCGGTCCATGGGCGCGGCACGCTATCCGGCTGCCAACCTCAGCCGCTCTCGCCGAAGGCCTCGAAGAATCTATTTCTTGGCGTAGTCCGTCATTGCGGGACTGAAGTCGACGCCGACGTACGGCTCGTCGCCCACGACCCACCCGTCGTGGCCGGGCGGGATCTCATAGGCGTCGCCCTGGCCCGCTTCGAACTCCGTGCCGTCGTCCATCTTGATGTGGATGCGACCCGACACGACGTAGCCGTTGTGCGGCACCTGGCAGCTGTCGGTGCCGACGATGGGCTTCACCGACTCGGACCATCGCCACCCCGGCTGAAATGTCGCCCGCCCGACCATCGTCTTCCCGACCGTCGAGATCTCGAGCTTGCCCTTCGGAAATTCGCGCGTCTCGTCCTTGCCTACCGGCTTGCTTTCCCCTGCCATACCTTCCCCCCTGTTGCTCAGTGAGGCAGCGCTGCTCGCGCCGCGCCCACAACGTAGAGCGATCCCGTGACCAAAACCAGCGCTTCGTCCGACGCCAGCGAGAAGGCGCGGGCCAACGCCTCGGGCACCGAGAAGGCCGCCTCGGCCTCGATGCCCAGGGCGCGGGCGGCGGCGGCGACCTCCTCGGGCGGAAGGCTGCGTGGCGACGGAGCGGGACAGGCGACCACCACCTGGGCCCCGCGGGCGTCCAGCGCGAGGAGCATCTCGACCGGGTCCTTGCCTTGGAGGAGACCGACGACGAGCACCTTTGCGGCGACGCTGCCGAACTCCTCGGCGACCGCCCCGGCCGCGGCCGCTGCACCCGCCGGGTTGTGCGCCCCGTCGAGAATCACGAGCG
>CADDZP010000114.1 GCA_902812475.1 Actinomycetota bacterium
CTGGGAGCTGGCCCACGCCGGAAAGGGGACGTGGGACCACCAGTGGCAGTACACCGTCATGAGTGAGCACGGACTGTCCGTGTCACCGTCGGTAAACCTGGTCTCCAACCTGGGGTTCCGGTCCGATGCCACGCAGACGGTCTTGGCGGGAGACCTGGCAAACGTCGAGCGGCACGCCATCGCCCTGCCACTCCGACACCCTCCGCTCGTAGCAGAGAACCCGAACCTCGAGCGCCACTTCGACCGACAGCTACTCGAGCACACCGGCCGCGGCGTCAGGCTGTTTCGAATGCTTGTCCCGTCGCACCGCCTTCGCCGAGCCATCAAGCGGACCGGCAGAGCCGTACTGCAGAAGGGGCGCACGCTCCCGCACGCCGAGTGATCCGGGCTATCCGGCCGTGCCGTAATGGCGTTCGACGGCATCCCTCATGACCGCCTCGAACCGGTCGGTGACCGCCCCCAACGAGAATCGTTCCTCTGAGAAGCGCCGGGCGTTCCCGCCCAGCCGCCGCCGGCGCTCAGGATCAGCGAGGAGGTCGCGCGTCGTCTCGACGAACGCTCGGCGATCGCGCGGGTCCACTACGACGCCACCGCCGCTCCGAGCGATCGTACGGGCGGCCAGATTCTCGGCGGGTACGGCCACGATCTGGGGACGGCCAGCGCACAGGTTGCTGAGGATCTTGGACGGTACAGAGAACCGGCCTGCGTCCGGCTCAAGCAACGCGACCAACACGTCGGCAGTCGCGAGCACGTCAGGGAGCGCCTCGTAGGGCTGGTAATCGAACAGCAAGAGGTTCGGAAGGTCGCCTCGTCGCTCGGCAAGCCACTGTCTGCCGGGACCCTCAGAGACCACAACGACTCGGATGTCGTCCTCGTCCGCCACAGCATTCGCGAGCTCCACGAGCAGCCCAGGGTCATGCTTCAAACCGAGCGTGCCCGCGTACAGGGCGACACGCTTGTCGACAAGAGCGTGGGCACGCGCCCACGAGTTGTCCCTTGGCCGCGGCGTCAGCTCCTCTACGGGAGCCCAGTTTTCGATTACGTGCACGCGGTCCGGCGGCACCCGCCACGAAGTGAGCGTCGGTTGGAAGTCCTCGGAGATCACGACGACGACGTCACTGTTGCGGATGGTCCGCGCTTCGAGGGCACGTAGGACGGCGCCGGCCGCGCGCCCGGCGCGTCCCAATCGACGAGACAGAACCTGCGAAATGGCGACGCTGTAGAAGTCCTGCACCCAGAAAACGCGGGGCAGGCCTGCCCTTGCACATGCCGACCACAATCGGTGCTGGGCGATGAGCGGCGTATTGCTCGAGAGCACGACGTCGGGACGGAAGTCTTGGACACGTCGGAAAAGCCGCCCGGCGTACTCGTACTCGTGACGAGCCCGAGAAACGGGCGAATACTTCGGGAAGGTGCGGCCGAGCGACATCGGTTCGGCGTGGAACGTGGGCGGGTCATCCGGCAACCGGTCCACCTGGCCCTTGCCGGTAACGAATGCGGCGTTGTGGATGTGAAGAAGGTCATGCCCCCGGCGCGCCAACTCCCGGCTCAGGGCGGCTTGGAAAGGGTGGCCGGAGTGGTCGTGAACGACGATCCGCATCGGGGCGCCGACGGTCCCGGTCCGCCCGGCCCCTCAGCGGGAGGCGAGCTGCTTTTCGATCCAGTTGTACGTCTCTGTGAGCCCGACCTCGAGGGTCACGGACGGCTCCCACCCGAGGACCTCACGCGTACGCGAGTTGTCGGAGTTGCGACCCCTGACTCCCTCGGGACCTTGGACGTGGTTGATCGAAATCTTCTTGCCGGCAACACCGCTAACGATCTCCACAAGCTCGTTGATGGTCACCATGTCGTCACGTCCCAGGTTGAGCGGGCCGCTGTAGTCGCATTGCATGATTCGGTAGATACCTTCAACGCAGTCGTCGATGTAGCAGAACGACCGGGTCTGTTCGCCGTCGCCCCACACCTCGATGGTGCCACCGTCGCCGGCCAGTGCGACCTTTCGGCAGATCGCCGCTGGCGCCTTCTCGCGTCCGCCCTCGAATGTGCCCTTGGGCCCGTAGATGTTGTGAAAGCGCGGGACTCGGGTGGCGAGGCCGAACTCCTCCTCGAAGTATTGGCAAGTGCGCTCCGCCATGAGCTTCTCCCAGCCGTACCCGTCCTGAGGCGCGGCCGGATAGGCGTCCTCTTCCTTGAGCGGGGCGATGTCGGGCTGCTCCTGAAGGTGCTCCGGATAGATACACGCCGAGGACGCGTATAGGTAGCGGGCGACGCCGTTCACCCGCGCGGCGTCGATCGTGTGGAGGTTGATCAATGCGTTGTTTCGCATGATGGTGCCGTGATTCGAGGAGATGAACCCCATCCCTCCCATGTCCGCAGCGAGCGCGTACACGTGATCGATGCCGCGGGTGGCCTGCAGGCAGTTGTCCCATCGTCGAAGATCGAGAAGTTCGAACTCGTCGGCCGTGCTCTCCATGAACTCGGGAGGCTTCGTGTCGACTCCTCGTACCCAGTAGCCGCGCTCCTTCAGGAACGCCACGAGATGGCTCCCGATAAAGCCTCCGGCACCTGTGACGAGAACCCGGGCGCTGGCGTCCATGGCCCTCAATGTACAGCCAACTCCGGGCCCTCGATCCGGCTGAAAACGATGTTGACCTCTGACTCCACCGCCGCCGCCCTGATGCGTGGCAGGGCGGCCCGCGGTTCGTACTCGAGGTAGTCCCGAACCCCGTACTCGTTCGGGATGCGGTAGGCGGCGTATCCGACGCTCTCGAACGTGGCGAACAGGTCGGCGACATCGTTCGGCGACGCCGCCCGCTCGGGTCCGACCTCGACGATCACCTCGGCATCTGCGGGAAGGTCATCGAGGGCTCGGGTCAGGCCGCGGACGGCCGCGAACTCAGCGCCTTCCACATCGATCTTGATGAGCTTGACGCGGTGCCACTCTTCCTCGAGGAGCATGTCCGGCAGAGGGCGACAAGGCACGGACGACGCCGCGTCCGATTCACGGAGCGCGCGAGTCAGCCCAGTGTGCTCCTCGGGCCCGATGTCGACGGCCACGCGACCGACGTGGTCACTGACGGCCTCGGGCACGATGCGCACGTTGTCGATTCCATTCCGTGCCACCTGGGCGCGGAGCAATTGGAGGAGCGGGGGCGACGGCTCGACGGCGATGACGGCTCCCTCGCGGCCGACGGCGGTCGCGGCGAGCACCGTGTACCAGCCGCTGTTCGCTCCCACGTCAACGAAGACGTCACCTCGACGCAGCCGGTTGGCGATGAAGGCGGTCAAGTACGGCTCCCACACGCCGAACGTCAGCACGTAGAGCGAGAGCATGTCACGCGTCGATCCGGCGAAAACACCGTGGCCAACGGAGCGCTCGAAGCGCTCGTCACGCGCGCGGTAGTAGGGGAACGCGGTGCGCCGTAGCAGCCACGATCGGAGGGCGACCGGACCTCGCCCCTGCCCCAGCCGGAGCGCTGTGGGCGCCACCGGGCGGAGCAGCGTGCGCTTCAGCCCACGGCGGCGCTGGGCCAACTCATCCCACGGGACGCTCAACGCGCGCGCCGCTGTACCGTGGCTGCGGGCCCCGAAACCACTACGAGAGACATGACAGCCAAGGCCTTCATCGCATCCGTCACGCCCACGACCTACCTCGACCGTATCCGGGAGGGTGTCGAATTCACCGACGTGGCGCGCCTGCTCGGCGGGCGGCCTCGCGTTTTCCTGAAGCCGAACCTGACGTATCCGACGTACCGACCGGGGGTGATGACGAGCATGGAGGCTGTCGAGGCGGCGATCCTCGCCGTCAAGGACTTCACGCCCCATGTCTATATCGGTGACTCGGATTCGGGGGGCTACTACCCGTTCTCCATGGAGAAGGTCTACGGCGAGATCGGGATGTACGAGGTCGGCGCCCGGCTCGGCGTCGAGGTCGTCAACCTCAGCCACCTGCCGCGCAAGACGGTCGAGCTCGGTGGTGGTGATCCGATCCCGCTCGAACTCCCGATCCTGCTCACCGACGAGATCGACCTGCTCATCACCCTGCCCGTACCGAAGGTCCACATGAACACAGGCGTCAGCCTCACGTTCAAGAACCAGTGGGGATGCATCCCAGAACCGTCCGACCGCCTGCGCCTCCACCCGCAGCTGCCACGGGTTCTGCTCGAGGTCAACGAGGCGGTGCACGCGAATGCAGCGATCGTCGACGGTCGCTGGGGGCTCACACGCAGTGGACCCATGCTCGGCGACCCGGTCCCGCTCGACTGGGTGCTCGTTGCCGACGACATAGGTGCGGGCGCACGCGTCTGCTGTGAGCTCATGCAGGTGCCGCTGGAGAACATCAGGCACCTCAAGTACGCCGCCAGCCGGGGCGCCATCCCGCCAGGGTCGTCGATCGTGACGAACACCGATACCGCCGCCTTCAGGCGCGAGCGCTTCTACCTCCGCCGCCGGGCCGTGGACTACCCAGGGCTGCTCGCCTTTCGCAGCAGGGCTGTCGGGTACCTGGCCTACTTCTCACCACTACAGGGCATCCTGCACAAGTTGCTGTATCTGTTCCGTGAGCCGTTCTACGACTACGACGAGGACGCCCGCATGGGCCGTCATTGATGCGCGTCCTTCACGTCGTCGGGAACCTCGACGCGGACGCCGGCGGGTCGACATCGGCGGCGTTCCACACATGTGGATATCTCCGCCAGCGCGACGTCGACGCCGTGTTGGTCGGCACCTGGGCTGCGCCGGGCGCCGCGGATTACATCAGCGAGCAGTGGCCGGATCTCCCGGTGCGCGGCTTTACCCGAGCCGTCCCGCACCACTACTGGCACTCGCCCGCCCTCCGACGCTGGCTCATAACGAACGTCACCGACTTCGACCTGGTAGTCGTGAACGGCCTCTTCAAGTTTCCGTTCGTTGACGCGGCGCGAGCAGCGCGGCATCGCGGGGTGCCGTACGTTGTCCAGCCGCACGGCTCTCTCGATCCCTACGACCTGGCGAAGCACGGCCTGTTCAAGCGCGTTTACGGGCCACTCGTCGTACGGCCCATCCTCAACTACTCGGCTGGTGTGATCGTGACGTCCGAAAGAGAGCGGCGTCAGCTCGTGACCTACGGTGCTCCGGCGGCTGTCCACGTCGTACCGCTTCCGGTGGCTGCTCCCGCCACCTCCGGTAACGGCCGACGGTTCCGCCGTTCACTCGGCATCGCCGACCGGGCGCCCGTCGTGCTGTTCCTGTCGCGGATCGATCCCAAGAAGGGCCTCGAGCGGCTGCTCGAGGCCACAAGAATCTTGGCCATGACGTATCCGGACATTCGAGTGATCGTCGCAGGCGGCGTTGAAGACGCTTCGTATGGACGCACCCTGAAGCACCTCGCCCAACGCCTCGGCGTGAGCGACCGAGTCGCGTGGACAGGCTTGCTCCTCGGGGACGAGAAGGTAGATGCCCTCGCGGCGGCAGACGTCTTCGCCCTCCCGTCGGACTACGAGAACTTCGGGATCGTGGTCGTCGAGGCGCTGCTCGCCGAGTGCCCGGTGGTCATCTCCGATGGCGTCTACATCGCCGAGGACCTCGAGGCCGCCGGGGGCGCTTACGTGTGCGGCCGCGACGTGTCATCGCTGGTTGCCAGCATCGACCGCGTCCTCGGTGATAGTCGAGGCGCCCATCGCACGGCCGTTCATGGAAGGGACGTCGCACGAAGCGCATTCTCTCCGGCGTCGGCGACGGCCTCCGCCGTCAGCGTCTACGACGCTGCCATCTCGGCGTACGCACACAGCACCACTGATAGCTGATCTGGCCGCTCACGGCTGGCCGGCGCGGTGACGCTCGAGGTCAACTTGCTGGACATGGTGGATGAGAGCACCCCGGTTGGTGACGAAGAGGCGCGCCGCTTTTGCGAACTCGCGCGGCGCCCGCGTGAACTGGTTGCTCACCACCGTTTCCCAGTGGACCGCTCCCTGCTTGGACGTCAGGCCCCACGCCCATTGGAACGCGAACATCACATTCCAGACGACGAACAAGACGGCCACTGGCACGGCAACGGAACGCCAGCGTCCACGGAGTGCGTCGTACACGCTCGCCGCACCGATGACGAAGCCCGGCGTGAAAGAAACCAGGAACCGATTCCCATACGACGACTGCTCGTAGCTTTGGAAGAACGAGATGATCACGACCATGGCGGCGAAGACACTGAGCAGCCCGACGGCGAGGCGGCGGTCGCGGCCCCACAGCACCCACGCAATGCCGGCGATCGCCACAAGGGTGATCGGCGTCCACGAGAACACCCCGTGCGCTGCGCCGAAGAGATTGCGGACGAGCTGCGGATGGGCCCACATGAACTTCATGTCGTATCCGCTGCGGAACGGTGACCCGTAGACGATCGCCTTTCCCGCGAGCTGAGGTGCGGCACCGATCGGTACACCGATCCCAACCAGGACCAGGGCGCGCAACTTCGATCGCGTCCCGCCCGGCTCGCCGAACGCCGAGATGACGGGCAGCACGCCCCATGCAGCAGCTGATGGATGGATCGCGCCACAGAGTCCCGCCAGTGCGCCCATCCCCACCCAGCGCCACGCGCTAAATGGGCGCGGACCGTCCCACGCCCATAGCAGCGCGGCCCCGACGAAGGCCGCCGCCGCGAAAGGCCAGAACGGCAGGAGATACTGGTAGACGAACAGGGATGACGCACCCCAGACGACGAGTGTCCCGAACAGCGGCGCCGCTTGTGTCAACCGACGGCGGGCGAGGTGGTAGGCGATGAGGAGGGCGAGAAAGCCGTAGAGCGCCGTCCCGAACGCCGTCGCCCACCTATAGGGGATCGAATACCCGTCGGTGCGCCAGTGCAGGCCGACGAGCCGGCCTGCCTCGGCGCCGGCGTGTCCGACGAGGAAGAACGGCGCCCAGAGGGCGGCGACGCCGACGCCCCAATGGTTGTTCACGTAGCCGTTCGGCGTGCGTCGCCCGGGGCGGATGTGTCCACTGTCGTCGAAGAAGAAGCGGCGGAAGACAGGGTCGCCATGGGAGTACTCGTTGGCGAACTTGAGGTCCTGATCCATGACGGAGGACCGGAGCCACGCGTAATAGCCGTTCCCGTCGCCGCGCAGATATGGCGTGATCGTTGGAATGCTCACGATGAATACGAGGCCCAGGACCATCCATCCCCGCCATCTGCGGGGGCGTTGCTCAGGCGGGCGCGCCGTGTCGGGGGTGGCCTCTTCACCATCAGTCCGTTGCATCTGATTGTCGGGCAGAGCGTGCAGGTGACCCTCCGAAACCCGTCAGCGGTTCGGGTCGCCGGCGCCGGTCTGAACGGAGACGACGTCACGTCGATGTTCGGGCCCCGCGACGCCTACCAGTGACAGATAGTTGACCCGCTGCTGGACGAGCGAGAGTGCGGCGTCGAGAACCTTCAGCACCACCAGGATCACGGCGATGATCAGCAGGCTGAAGATGCCGAGCACGCGAGACCAATGCGTGTGCACATGGCCGTTGGAGATGTACTGGCTGAAGCCGCCCCACCCAAGTGCGATAGCGCCGACGACGAACGTGGCAGGTACGGCGAGAAACGCGCGCCGCCCGATAAATCGACGGGCCTTACCCTGAAGGCCCGTGCTCTCCCGGTGAAAGATGGAGACGTCGGTGACTCTCGTCGCTAGATACCCGCCGTCGAACAGGAGCACAGACGAGATTGCCAACAACGCAGCCGCCGAACAGCGATAGATCATCCAGTCCTGGAGCATGGTGTGGTGGGCGTAGTAGATCGCCGGACCCGAGACGAAGATGACGCTACCGATTGCCGCGATCAGCGCAGCGGTCCAGAGAAGGCGGCCCGGTCGGAAGAGGAACGCCGTCGCCCCGATGATTCGGAAGAACCGGACACCATCGCGGAGAACGTGCAACTTCGACCTGCCCGTGCGCTCTTTGTAGGGCATGTCGATCTCGACGATGCGGAGGTCGCCCGCGAGCATGGCCCGGGCGCTCATCGCCGGAGTGAAGTGGAGCCCATCCGGTAACGGCAGCATCCGCGGGAGACTCGACCGCCGGACCACACGCATACCACTTGCGACGTCTCGCACACCGGTGGCGGACATATACGTCAGCATGGTGGCGAAGATCGCGTTCCCGATCTTGCGCGTCCGCGGCATCTCACTTCGCTCGTTCATGCGGCACCCGAGAGCGATGTCTGCTTCCTGATCGGCGAGGCGCGAGCACAGGACACTGAAGAACTCGGGGTCACACGTGCCGTCGGCGTCGAGGAAGCCAAGCAGATCGGCATCCGACCGGTCCCACGCCTCCTTGATGGCGGCGCCGTAGCCCCTGTTCTCAGGGAAGACAATGAGATTGATCTGGGGCACGAAGTGGCTTGCCCGCTCGACGGTCGCGTCCGTCGAGCCGTCGCTCACAACTGTTATCTCGATTTCGTCGACAGGAGAGTTCCGGGTGATGACGTCGCGCGCCGCGAGCGAGCGCAGGATGATGTCGTCGATCGCCTGCGCCTCGTTCAGCGCCGGGATCGCAATGAGAAGTTTCAACGGCGTGCCTCGACCTGATGTCCTATGCCCTCATCGTACGGGGCGAAGCCGCTTGGAAGTCAGGCAGACGCCGCCGTCTCTCCCTGCGTGCCGTATCGCCAGAACGGCGCGAACGTCACGTCGCTCTGGCGGTGACACGCGGGGCAGTCCAAGAAGATCCAGGAGCCAACCTCGCGACAGCAATCCTCCGCTGATGCGACGGTCGTCCGGCAGTTCGGGCAAAGCAGGTACGGCGCGGTCGAGTCCGCAGGCACCGACAGATCCCTTTCCGTCACACTGGGCGATTTCTCCACCGCAGCGGGAACCAGTTTCGACGCGCCGCGGCCAGGTTCCTTCCCCGGGTGGCGCCCATGGCGCGTCTACCGTGGACCGCTCTCCCACTGCACATGATCGACCTGCATACACACTCGACCGCGTCTGACGGGTCGGACCCGCCGGAGCGCATTCCTGAGCTGGCGGCGGCCAATGGCTGCAAGGCCGTCGCCCTGACCGATCATGACCGGATGGACGGGCTGGAGGCGGCCGGCAAGCGGGCCGCCGAGGTGGGCGTCGAGCTTGTGCCGGGGACGGAGATCTCCTGCGAGGTGCCGAAGGGCACCATGCACATGCTGATCTACTTCGTCGAGCCGGGCGGTGCGCTCGAGGCCGAGCTCGTCCGCCTGCAGGAGGCCCGGGACGCCCGCAACGCCCGGATGTTCGACCGGCTGCAACACGAGCTGGGACTGCCGATAACGCCGGAAGAGGTGCAGGCCGAGGCAGGCGGCAAGGGCATCGGCCGGCCCCACGTGGCCGCCGTGCTCGTGCGCAACGGCGCCGTCGACACCATCCAGGAGGCCTTCGACCGCTACCTCGCCAAGGGCCAGCCCGGCTACGTCGAGAAGGAACGCCTCTACCCCGACCAGGCCATCCGCCTGGCCGTCGAGTCCAACGCCGTGCCCGTCCTCGCCCACCCCCTGAGCCTGGGTCTCGACCCCGCAGAGCTCGACCGCACCGTCGGCGAGCTCGCTGAGCTGGGACTGGCCGGCGCCGAAGCCATCTACGGGCGCTACACGCCCGAGGAGCGCGCCGGCGTCGCCGACCTGGCCGAGCGCCACGG
>CADDZP010000115.1 GCA_902812475.1 Actinomycetota bacterium
GAGCAGGCCCGCCGCTTCGCCCGCTACCCCGGCGTCGTCGAGCGGGCCGCCGAGCTCGCCCGGGCGTGCGCCTTCGACCTGGCCCTCGTCGCCCCCAACCTGCCCGACTATCCCGTGCCGCCCGGCCACACGGAGATGACGTGGCTGCGCCACCTCACCTATGAGGGCGCCGAGCGCCGGTACGGCCCGCGCCGGCATGCGCGCGTCCCGGGGGCGTGGGAGCAGATCGACCACGAGCTCCAGATGATCGAAGCCCTCGGCTTCCCCGGCTACTTCCTCATCGTCTGGGACATCGTCGAGTTCTGCCGCCGAGAGAACATCTTCTGCCAGGGCCGGGGCTCGGCCGCCAACTCGGCGGTCTGCTACGCCCTCGGCATCACCAACGCCGATGCCGTCTCTCTCGGTCTGCTCTTCGAGCGCTTCCTGTCACCCGAGCGCGACGGCCCGCCCGACATCGACCTCGACATCGAGCACGAGCGGCGGGAGGAGGCCATCCAGTACGTCTACAACCACTACGGCCGCGACAACGCCGCCCAGGTGGCCAACGTCATCACCTACCGACCCAAGTCGGCGATCCGCGACATGGGCAAGGCCCTCGGCCATCCGCCCGGTCAGCTCGACGCCTGGTCGAAGCAGATCGAGGGTTGGATCATGCGCGACGTTCCTGGCGACACCGGTATCCCGCAGAACGTCATCGAACTCGCTCGCCAGGTCGAGGGCTTCCCCCGCCATCTCGGCATCCACTCGGGCGGCATGGTGATCTGCGACCGTCCCGTCGTCGAGGTGTGTCCCGTCGAGTGGGGGCGCATGGAAGGGCGCACCGTGCTGCAGTGGGACAAGGACGACTGCGCGGCGGCCGGCCTGGTGAAGATCGACCTCCTCGGCCTCGGCATGCTCACCGTCCTCCACCTCGGCGTCGACTTCATCCGCGACCACCACGGCGTCGACGTCGACCTGGCCACCATCCCCCAGGAGGACGCCGTCTACGACATGCTGTGCGAGGCCGACTCGGTGGGCGTCTTCCAGGTCGAGAGCAGGGCCCAGATGGCGACGCTGCCGCGGCTCGAGCCGCGCACGTTCTACGACTTGGTCGTCGAGGTGGCGCTCATCCGTCCCGGCCCCATCCAGGGCGGTTCCGTGCATCCCTACATCCGCCGTCGCAACGGCCAAGAGCCGGTGACCTACCTCCACCCGCTGCTCGAGAAGAGCCTGGCCAAGACGCTGGGCGTCCCGCTCTTCCAGGAGCAGCTCATGCAGATGGCCATCGACGTCGCCGGCTTCTCACCCGCCGAGTCCGATCAGCTGCGCCAGGCCATGGGCTCCAAGCGCAGCCACGAGCGCATGGAGCGCCTCCGCCGACGTCTGATGGAAGGCATGGCCGAGCGCGGCATCACCGGCGACGCGGCCGAGGCCATCTACGAAAAGCTGGCCGCCTTCGCCGACTTCGGCTTCCCCGAGAGCCACTCGGTGTCCTTCGCCTACCTCGTCTACTCGTCGGCGTGGATGAAGCTGCACTACCCGGCGGCCTTCCTGGCCGCTCTCCTCAACGCCCAGCCCATGGGCTTCTACTCGCCCAACACGCTCGTGGGCGACGCCCGCCGCCACGGCGTCGAGGTCCTCGGCCCCGACGTCAACCTGGGCGGCGCAAAGGCCACGTTGGAGAAGGACGGCGGCGTCCGCCTCGGTTTCGACTACGTGCGCAATGTGGGCGACGACCTGGCCAAGAAGATCGAAGCGCACCAGCCCTACGAGTCGGTGGAGGACCTGGTGCGGCGCACGGGCGCCACCCAGCCTGTCGTCGAGGCCCTGGCGACGGCAGGCGCCTTCGACTCGCTCGGGCACGTGAGACGAGAGGCCCTTTGGGGCGCGGGCGCCGCCTCGCAGACGAGGCCGGACCGTCTCGAGGGCATCGTCACCGGCACCGACGCCCCGCAGCTACCGGGGATGGAAGACGTCGAGGTGGCGGCCGCCGACCTGTGGGCCACCGGCGTCTCCATCCGCCACCCGATGGAGTTCGTGCGCCACCGCATCCCCAAGGCGGTCACCATCGCCGGGCTACAGGACATCGACGACGGCACCCGCCTCACCGTCGGCGGCGTCGTGACCCATCGCCAGCGCCCTTCGACGGCACAGGGCACGGTGTTCGTGAACCTCGAGGACGAGACCGGCATCCTCAACGTCATCTGCTCGGAGGGCGTATGGGCCCGCTACCGCAAGGTGGCGCGGGCGTCGGCCGCCCTGCTCGTGCGGGGAATGCTGGAGCGCACCGAAGGGGTCACGAACCTGGTGGCCGAGCGCATCGAATCCCTGCCGTTGGCCACCCAGGCGGTGAAAGCGCGGGACTTCCGCTGACCGCGACCGCTGATCGCGACTCAACGGTTGTTCGTCGGGCCCGGGGTCGCCGGGCGCTGGAACGTACCCGTGAGCTGGGCCCGCCCGAGCACCGATGATGCCTCGAGCGCCGACCAGGTGTCGGCCGCCTTGGCGCCCGCGGGCGGCGTGGCGTCCCTCGCCAGGGCGAGCAAAGTGAAGACGTATCGGTGGCGCTGTCCGGCCGGCGGGCACGGGCCCGTGTACGCCGACTGACCGAAGGAGTTCTTGGCCACGGCCGCCCCCACCGGTGCCTGCCCGGCGGGCACGCCGCCGACCGACGGCGGGATGCCGTAGAGAATCCAGTGGATGAACTGCTGGGGCGTGTCGACGTCCTGCATGCGCACGGCCAGCGCCGCCGTGCCGCCGGGGACTCCGGTCCACAGCAGCGGCACCGACTGGTTGGCGCCGGCGCACGTGTACTGGTTTGGCATGGCGCCGCCGTCGGGGAAGGCGGGGCTCGTCAGCCTGAGCGGTCCGCTCGAACGGCCCGACCCGCTCGCTCCGGACGGATTGATCGGCGTCACCACGCCGGTGGGTGTCGTCTTGCCCGGCTCGCGGTCGAGCCCGTGCTTGCTGCCCCCGCCACACGCCGCCGCTGTGAGGGAGACGGCCGCGACGAGGCCGACCATGACCGCTCGCCGCATGGCTGCGGAGCCTACGAGGCGCGCTGGTAGGTGCCCGTGAGCTCTCCCTTGCCGGCGACGGCCGACCGCTCGAGCGTCGCCCACAGGTCGGCGGGGCTGACGGTCTCGGACGCGCTGAGCTGGGTCGACAGTGCCAGCAGCGTGAGCACGTAGCGGTGGCGCTGGCCCGCGGGCGGGCACGGGCTGGCGTAGCCCTGCTTGCCGAAGGAGTTGGCTGTCTGCTTGGCGTCGGGCGGGACCCGGCCGGCGGCGAGCGACGTCGTCGTCGGCGGGATGTCGTAGACGATCCAGTGGATGAACTTCTGGGGCGTGTCGGCGTCCTGCATCCGCAAGGCGAAACTGGCGGTGCCCGCCGGCGCACCTGTCCACGCCAGCGGCGGCGACTGGCCGGTGCCGTCGCAGGTGAACTGGACGGGGATGGCGCCGCCGTCCTTGAAGGCGGGACTGGTCACCGCCATGCGCACGCCGGTGTCCGCTGGCGTCGTGGTCGTCGTCGACGCTCTCTTCTTGGCTGCGGTCGAGCGACCGCCACCTGAGGAGCACGCCGCGGCCGTCACGAGCAGGGCGATCGCTAGCCTGCGGGCCATCCGAACGTCTTACCCGGAAAGAGGGATATGACGCACCGTGTCGAACCCTCCGCGGTGAGCCAAGCTGACGTCGACGCCGTCGCGGCCGAGGGCGTCGTCGTCGAGGCGGCCGGGCTCGAGCCGATCGACGCCCGCACCATCCTGCGAGCCGGAGGCCCCCGTTTCGCGGCCAACGCCGGGTTTCCCATCCTGTTCTTCTATGTGGGATGGAAGGTGTCGGGGTTGCTCCTCGGTGTCGTGCTGGCCACGGCCGTGGGTGTGGGTGCCTTCCTCTACGAGCGGCACAAGGAGCGGCCGGGGATGGTGGCCAGGCTGGCCCTGGCGTTCGTGGTCATCCAGGGCGTCATCGGGCTGGCCTTCGGGAGCGCCAAGGTGTACCTGGCCCAGCCCGTCATCCTGAACCTCGGTCTGGGCCTCGTGTTCCTCGTCACGACCCTTCGCGGCAAGCCCTTCGCCGGCCAGTTCGCCGAGGAGCTGTATCCGTTTCCGGCCGAGGTCAAGGAGTCCGACACGTTCAAGCGGGCGTTCGCCCGGGTGTCGCTCGCGTGGGCCGTGTACTTCCTGCTGCGCAGTGCCATCCGGCTCTACATGCTGAAGTGGAGCGTCGACGCCTTCGTCGTCGTCAACATCGTCACCGGTTTCCCCATCATCGCCGTCCTCATGTCGTGGTCGGTGTGGTACATCAGCCGCTACTTCCGCCAGAGCGAGGAGTGGGGCCCCGCCCTGGCCCAACGCTGAGCAGTACGGTTCCGATCTATGGCATGGGACTTCTCCACTGAGCCGGAGTTCGAGGAGAAGCTCGAGTGGATGCGCTCGTTCGTGCGCGACGAGATCTATCCCCTCGAGACGCTCGAGCTCGACGAGGCTGCCTTCCGCCGCCTCACCGATCCGCTCAGGGAGGAGGTGAAGCGGCAGGGCCTGTGGGCCGCCCACCTCGAGCCCGAGCTCGGCGGCCAGGGGTTCGGGCAGGTGAAGCTCGGCCTGATGCACGAGATCCTCGGTTCGTCGATCTTCGCCCCGACGATCTTCGGGAACCAGGCGCCCGACTCCGGCAACGCCGAGCTCATCGCCATCGGCGGCAGCGACGAGCAGAAGGAACGATGGCTGTGGCCGCTGCTCGAGGGCAAACTGCGCAGCGCCTTCTCGATGACCGAGCCCGAGACGGCGGGCTCGGACCCGACACTGCTCAGGACCCGGGCGGTGCGCGACGGCGACGAGTGGGTGATCAACGGCCACAAGTGGTTCACGTCCAACGGGTCGTCGGCCGACTTCCTCATCGTGATGGCCATCACGAACCCCGACGTGCACCCCTACCAGGGGGCGTCGATGATCGTCGTCCCCGTCGACACGCCGGGCGTCGACATCGTCCGCGACGTGCCGACCATGGCGGATCCCGACGTCGAGTTCGGCCGCTACGGCAACCACTCCGAGATCTACTACCGCGACGCCCGGGTCCCGTACGAGAACCTGATCGGCAACGAGGGCGACGGCTTCGTCTTGGCCCAGAAGCGGCTGGGCCCCGGGCGCATCCATCACTGCATGCGGTGGCTGGGTCAGAGCAAGCGGGCCTTCGACATGTTGTGCGAACGCGCCCTCTCCCGTCATGCCTTCGGCTCGACGCTCGCTGAGAAGCAGACCGTGCAGAACTGGATCGCCGACTCGGCGGCCGAGATGCAGGCGGCCCGGCTGATGACGCTTCACGCGGCGTGGAAGATGGACCAGGAGGGGTCCTCGAAGGCGCGCGTCGAGATCGCCATGATCAAGTACTTCGGCGCTCAGGTCCTCTACAACGTGATCGACCGCGCCATCCAGATTCACGGCGCCCTCGGGTACTCGACCGACCTGCCCCTCGAGTCGATGTACCGCCACGCCCGCGCGTCGCGCCTCTACGACGGTGCCGACGAGGTGCACCGGGTGACCGTGGCCCGCCAGATCCTGAAGGGATATGAGCCGCACGACGTCCCGAGCGAACACGTCCCGACGCGGCGGGAGGCGGCCCAGAAGAAGTTCGCGGCGCTCCTCGACGAAGCGACGGCCAACCTCTGATGGCCGACATCGCGAAGGCCACGGAGGCGGATGTCCCGGCACTGGCGCAGACGCTCGCCCGGGCGTTCTACGACGACCCGGCGATCACGTGGATGCAGCCCGACGACGAGCGCCGCCTGCGTGTCGGGCCGTTCGGGTTCGGCGCGTGGCTCAAGAAGATCTACCTGCCCAAGCACCACGTCTACACGGACCCGGACCGTAAGGCGGCGGCACTGTGGGCGCCGCCGGGGAAGTGGCGCATGTCGGTCGGCCTGCAGCTTCGCCTCACCCCGGCGATGATGCGCATCGTGGGCCTGCGCCGGCTCCCGCTCATCGCCAAGGGCATGGCCCAGATGGACAAGGCCCATCCCGACGACCGGCCGCACTGGTACCTCGCTGTGCTCGGGACCGACCCCGACTACCAGGGCAAGGGCCTTGGGTCAGCGGTGATGCAGCCGGTCCTCGACCGCTGCGACGCCGACGGCGTGGGCGCCTATCTGGAGTCGTCCAAGGAGGCCAACATCCCCTTCTACCGCCGCCACGGCTTCGAGGTCACCGGCGAGCTTCGCTTTCCCGAGGGCCCGCCCATCTGGCCCATGTGGCGCGACCCCCGGCCTCGTTAGCCGCCGCTGGCCGCCTTCGCCCGCTTCTCCATCTCTTCGGGGGAGACGTCCTCGATGTGGGTCTGGATGTTCCAGCGGTGGCCCCACGGGTCCTCGAACTGGGCCGTGCGGTCGCCGTAGAACTGGTCGGCCGGCGGGCGCAGCTCTTTGGCGCCCGCGTCGATGGCCTTCTTGTAGACGCTGTCGACGTCTTCCAGGTACAGGCTGATCGTCACCGGTGAGCCACCCAGGCCCTTGGGGCTCTTGGCCGGGGACTCGGGCGACTCGTCGGCCAGCATGATCACCGAGTCGCCCAGCTCCAGCTCGGCGTGGCCGATCTTGCCGCCGCCGCCCAGGCGCATGCGCTCCTTCGTGCCCAGCACCTCGTTGTAGAAGGCGATGGCGTCGGCGGCCCCGTCGATGATCAGATACGGGATGACCTGCGGGTAGCCGTCAGGGATTGCTTTCAGTTTCGCCATGGTCCGAACCTTGCACGCGGCGGCGGACCTGGCGCAAGGTCACGGCGGCACCGGTCGCGGCTGCGCCCGCCGCTGTCACGTGTGGGGACACGCCAGTGGCCGCCAGCCGTCCCCGCGCCGCCGCAGGAGCAGCCGGCGGCGGGGCCTGCGCTCCGGACAGGTGGCGGGCCATTCTCAGCGAGAGCGCCATGATCGTGAGCGTGGGGTTGAAGCCTCCGGCCGAGACGAACACCGACCCGTCGCCCACGTACACGTTGTCGACGTCGTGCAGACGCCCCCACGGATCCGTGACGGACTTCGCCGGGTCGTCGCCCATGCGCGCCGTCCCCATGATGTGCGCCGTGGACGCCGGACCGGCCAGCGGGCTGCCGAACCCACCGGTCTCCTCCGAGAGCACGCCCACGGGCACCGTCCCGCTGGCGACGGCGCCCGGCGCCGCTTGGCAGATCGCCTGGAGCTTCGGTCCGTAGAACGCCGACGCCGCCAACTCGTGGCGGTGCGCTGAGTACGTGATGCGCGGCACGGGAAGGCCGTGGACGTCGCGGAGCTTGGGGTCGAGGTCGACGACGTTGGCCTCCTGGGGCATGTCCTCGCCCACCATCGAGAGACCGGCCAGGTGGGCCCGGAAGATCGACTCACGCAGCAGGTTCTTGAGCACGTTGCCCCAGGTGTTGGGGAAGGCGGCGTAGATCTGTGCTTCGGCGAGCAGGGTCAGGCCACCGCCCACCTCGCAGATGCCGCCCTTCAGGTACGGCAGGCCCGCGGCCTGGGCGGCCGGTCCGCGCTCGGGGCCGACGAAGTCGTCGATGGTGTGCGTCGTCGACGGCCCCCGCCAGCTGTGCGGCTCGCCGGCGAAGAGGCCGATGCCGAGGGTGAAGAAGTGGAACATCACGTTGCGCCCCAGCTGTCCCGAGCTGTTGCCGATGCCGGACAGCAGCAGCAGGCGGGCCGTCTCGATGGCGGAGGGCGCCACGACGACGATGTCGGCCCGCTCGTGCTGTGGGTTGCCCGACGGGTCGAGGTAGGAGACGCCCACCGCTCGCTTGCCGTTGGGCGCCATGTCGATCTTGGTCACGAAGCACCGCGGCCGCAGCTCGGCGCCGTCGAGCAGGGCGTGGTGCAGCCACGACATGGCCGCGTTGCCGCGCGCGTTGATGGGGCACACGAACCCCGAGCAGAACCCGCATGAGTTGCAGGGTGGACGCCCGTCGTAGGGCAGCGAGGCCACCGCCATCGGGAAGGGGTAGGCGTGGTAGCCGAGGCTCGCCGCGCCCTGGGCGAGCAGATTCCCGGCGTACATCGGGGGGTTCGGCGGCAGCGGGAACTGGCGTGACCGCGGCGCCTGGGCGAGCGTCGTCGCCGGCATCTTGGTGACGTCGCCCTGTACGCCGAGATGTTGCTCAACCTCGTCGTAGTACGGAGCAAGGTCGTCGTAGATGAGCGGCCAGTCGGCCACGTTGGCACCGGGGACGGGCCCGTACAGCGAGAGACCCTTGAAGTCCTGTCGCCAGAAACGCGGCGTCTTGGCGTCCCAGTGGATGGTGCCGCCGCCCACGGTCGTCGGCAGATCGTTCACGTCGCCGACGAAGGAGTGGTCGACGCCCTGGGCGGCCTCGGACTGGGACCGGGAGGTGCGGGGCTCGAGCACCGGGTCCTGGTTTTCGAAGGCCCGTCCCGGCTTCACCTCGTCGTTCCCGAAGGGGATGCGTGGCCCCGCGGGCGTCCCGAGTCCGGGCAGCAGGTGACGGCCCTTCTCGAAGATCACGACCGGATGGCCTGCGGCCCGCAGGGCCCACGCCGCCGTGCTGCCCCCGGCGCCGGAGCCGACGACGATCACCGACTCCTTGGCCATTCGGTCAGCCCCGCTCGTAGCCGGCGCGGGCCCGCCACGGAAGGCCGCGTCCGGCGGGCTGACCCGCCAACGCGGGCAGGAACCTGAGCGCGGCTTGGGCGGCCTTGGCGCTCAGGGCCGGGGTGGTCGCCGAGGGATCGGCGTTGCTCACCTGGTCGGGCGTGAAGCCGCGAGGCTGGGTGTCGCCGGGCCAGTGGTTCACTGTCCAGCCCACGAGGTTGCGGTTGCCGCCGTACTCGGGCGGTCCGTACATGGCGGCCAGGACGTCGGAGAGGGCGGTGCCGACGAAGTCCTGGACGGCGCTGTCGGTCTGGTCGGAGAGGATCAGGTCCTGGGCGGCACCGGGCAACGCTGCGAAGTTGCCGCCGGCGCGGGCGTCGAGGTGAGCCAGCCCGTCGCGGTACACCTGCTGCAGTCCGACGACCGGGCCCGCGAACTCGCGCTCGGGCTTGCCCTGTGATCCCTCCAAGCGGATGCGCCAACTCAGTTCGGCCAGGCGGTCGAGGGGCACGAAGTCGGCGAAGTCGTCGTGCGTCGCACCGGCCCGGTTCGAGAACGGACCACCGGCGTGGATGAGCGGCGGGTCGAACGTGAAGGCGGCGAGGTAGAGGTCGACGGCCTCGGCCGCTCCCCCTTCGATAGCACCGGGGTCGGGATCCTCAGGGGGACCGGGGACGAAGCGCCCGGCGACGGCGCGCAAGGTGTCGAGCTCATGGGCGGTGAGGAACCGGCCCGCCTGACCGGCGCCCGGCGCCGCGGCGAGCAGGGCGCGCACGCGCATCGCCGGCGCCCACGCCAGCAGCCCCAGTCCGCCGGCAGCCTTCAGGAAGGTCCGGCGGTCCACGACGCCGAACGTACCTGACGTGCGCAGTCGGTGCCGCTGGCCGCAAGACCCGCGTCGGTAGGATTTCCGGCCGGTGCACCGAAACAGGGTCCTGCTC
>CADDZP010000116.1 GCA_902812475.1 Actinomycetota bacterium
CCTCCAGCGCGCCGACTCCATGCTCGACGCCGTCCCCGCTGCCGGCCTCGGCGCCGCCGTGGCCGCCGCCGATCTGGTTGTGTTCGAAGCCAGCGCCGTCGGTCCGACCGGTCTTGTCAGCCCGGCTGGCGCTGTCGCCGCCGCCGCCGTCGCCCGCCGCGCCGGGCTTCCGGTGTGGGCGGCCGCCGGCGTGGGACGGGTGCTGCCGAGTCGACTGTGGGGCGCCCTCACGAGCCGCCTCCACGCCGACGACGAGCCCTGGCTGGCCCCCGAGGAGATCGTCTCGCCCGACCTCGTCGACAACGTCGTCGGCGCCGACGGTGTACACCCGACCGACGCGGCGATCGGCGCTCCCACGTGCCCGGTCGCGCCCGAGCTTCTGAAGGAGGCCGAGTAGGTGGCGAATGTGCGAGACCGCATCAGGATGACCGACGAGGAGGTGGACGCCTTCCTGCGCGAGCGCCACACCATGTCGGTGGCCACCATCGGGCCCAACGGCTACCCGCACGTCGTGGCCATGTGGTACGGCTTCCTCGACGGCAAGCCCGCCTTCGAGACGTACCGGAAGTCGCAGAAGATCAGGAATCTCGAGCGGGACCCGCGCATGACGTGCCTGGTGGAGGACGGCGACCGTTACGACCAGCTACGTGGGGTCGAGCTCATGGCCCGAGGCACGGTCGTCGACGACAAGGACGCCCTGCGCACCATCGCCCTCAGCCTTTTCGAGCGCTATGACACCGGCTTCGGTCCTGACCAGGGCGAGCAGTACATCGACTTCATGGTGGCCAAGCGCGTCGCCGTCCGCGTCGACGTCGAGGACACCGTGTCGTGGGACCATCGAAAGATCGCGGGGTAGGAAGGACGCTCATGGGCGAGAACGTCGAATTCCCGAGCAACGGCAGCACCGCAGCCGGCTACCTGGCCCCGGCCAAGGATGGCGCCGGCCCCGGCATCGTCGTCATCCAGGAGTGGTGGGGGCTCGTCGACCAGATCAGGCGGGTCTGCGACCGGCTCTCCGACGAGGGCTTCACGGCGCTGGCGCCCGACCTCTACCACGGCCAGATCGCCAAGCACGACGAGATGGACAAGGCGGCCGAGCTCATGAACACGCTGCCGCCGGACCGGGCGGCGCGGGACATGGGCGGTGCGGTCACCTATCTGCTCGGCCACGAGGCGGTGCGCGGCCACAGCGTCGGCGTCGTCGGCTTCTGCATGGGCGGCATGCTGACGTGGATCCTCGCCGCCAACGAGGGAGACCGCGTTGGCGCGGCCGTCGCGTACTACGGCTATCCCAGCGGCGACAACGAGCCCGACTGGTCGAATCTCACCGCACCCGTGCTCATCCACCTCGCCGAGAACGACGACTTCTTCCCGCCCAGCGGGTTCGATGAGCTCGAGCAGAAGCTCAAGGGCCGCGCCGACGTGACGGCGTACGTCTATCCGGGGACGGGCCACGCCTTCGGCAACGAGGAGAACGCGCTCGGCACCCACGACCCCGACGCCGAACGGCAAGCGTGGGTGCGCACGCTGGAGTTCCTGAGAAAACATCTGGGCTGATGAATTCAGCACTCGCAAGCAGAGCTTGCTCGGCGAGCTGATCGTGCTCCGGGCGACCGGCGAAGCCGGCTCGCCCTCCGCGCTCCTTTTTCCTACCGACAGCCGGAGAGGCGCCTTCGGCGCAGGCGGCGGCCGTCGGTGATCGCCCTCCTCGGGGCCACGGGCTACACGGGCAAGCTTGTCGCCGCCGAGCTCGATCGCCGGCGCGTTCCGCACCGTCTCGGCGGTCGCAGTGCCGAGAAGCTGGCCGCCCTTCCGTCCGACGCCGAGCGCTTCGTCGTCGACGTCGGCGAGCCCGCCCGGCTCGACGACTTCTTGGACGGAGCCTCGGCGCTGATCAGCACCGTCGGGCCGTTCGTCCGGCTGGGGATGCCGGCCGTCGAGGCCGCGGTGCGCAACGGCGTCCCGTACGTCGACTCCACCGGCGAGCAGGACTTCGTCGTCGACGTCTACTCGCGATTCGCCGACGCGCCGGTCCCGATCGTGCCGGCCGTCGCCTTCAACTTCCTTCCCGGCGACCTTGCCGCCGCCGTCGCCATGGCCGACCTCGGCTCGGATGCGACCGAGGTCGCGGTCCACGTCGAAGCGCTCACCATTCCGTCCCGCGGGACGGCGCGCACCGCCGTCGAGATGACCGGCGCCCTGTCGACCGAGGCCGGCGTGCGGCGGGTGCCGTTCCCGGACGGCGTCCGCGTCGGCCTCGAGGTCCCGTTCTTCTGTGATGCGCCGCTGGTCCGCCAGTCCGGCGGGGCCCGCGTTGTGACGACCATGGTGTTGCCCCGCCCTGCCGTTCCTGCGGTGCGGCGCCTGTCAGGACTGCTTCCTCGTCTCGGGCGGGTGGTCGACCGACTGCCCGAGGGTCCGCCGCCGTGGCTCCGCTCACGCGCTCGATGCCGTGTCCTCGCCGAAGCCCTGGGACCCAGCGGGAGGGCGGCGGTGCTCTGCGAGGGGCGCGACGTCTATGGCTTGACGGCGCGCTTTCTGGTGGCCGCCGCTCAGAACGTCCGGGGCGCGGGCGCCATGGCCCCGGCCGAAGCGCTCGATCCCGAGGCGTTCCTGCAATTGGTGTCGGGCGACGACGAGCACGGCTCGTTCTCTTGGAGGCGCCTGAGCCCGTAGCCCTACGATTCGCTCATGTCCGAACGCACCCGGAACCTGCCGCGCCGCTCTTGCCTGTCGGTGCCCGCGTCGAGCGAGAAGATGCTGGCCAAGGCCCCCGGCCTGCCCGCCGACATGGTGTTCATGGACCTCGAGGACGCCGTCGCTCCCCTCGAGAAGGAATCGGCTCGGGCCAAGGCGGTCGACGCCGTCAAGAACCAGGACTGGGGCGACAAGGTTCTGTGCGTCCGGGTGAACGCGTGGGACACCAAGTGGACCTACGGCGACGTCATCGAGGTCGTCGGCAACGCCGGCGAACGCCTCGAGGAGGTCATGCTGCCGAAGGTGCAGTCGGCCGCCCAGGTGGTGGCCCTCGACCTGCTGCTCACCCAGGTCGAGATCAACGCCGGCCTGCCGCCCGGCCACATCGGCATCGAGGCCCAGATCGAGACGGCGCAGGGCATCATCAACGTCGAGGAGATCTGCGCGGCGTCGCCGCGGCTGGAGACGATCATCCTCGGTCCCGTCGACATGTCGGCGTCGATGGAGATGCCGTCGCTGGCCGGCGGCCTGGCCATCCCCGAGTACCCGGGCGACTACTTCCACTACGTCTTCGTGAAGATCCTCATGGCGGGCCGGGCCAACGCCCTGCAGGTCATCGACGGCCCGTACGTGAAGGTCCGCGACACCGAGGGGTTCCGGGAGTTCTGCAAGCGAACGCAGATCCTCGGCTACGACGGCAAGTGGGCCCTCCACCCCGAGCAGGTCACGATCCTCAACGAGATGTTCTCCCCGAGCCAGGAGCAGTTCGACAAGGCGGTGGATGTGCTCGAGGCCTACAAGCAGGCGACGGAGGGAGAGCGCAAGGGTGCCGTCATGTTCGGCGACGAGATGATCGACGAGGCCTCGCGCAAGGTCGCCGTCAAGCTCGTGGCCCGCGGCGAGCGGGCCGGCCTCGAGCGCAGCCCGAAGTCGTAGCAGCTGTTTGATCGTCGACATCGTCATCCCCGCCCGCAACGAAGCGCCGACGGTGGCGGCCGTGGTCGACGCCTGCCTCGGCTGTCGCTACGCCCGCCAGGTCATCGTCGTCGACGACGGGTCGGTCGACGGCACGGCCGACCTGGCGCTGGGCGCGGGTGCGAAGGTGGTGCACCGCGATCCGTGGGAGTCGGGCTCGAAGGCCCATGCCATGGAGGCGGGCGTCAACGCGTCCGACGCCGAGGCGATCCTCTTCGTCGACGGCGACTGCTTGAACCTGACCGCGGCCCACCTGGACGACATCTGCCGGCCGTTCGTCGAAGGCCGGGCGGCCATGTCCCTCGGGACGTTCGACTACGGCTTCTGGAACTGGCTGGTCCTGCGATCCCCGCCGACGACGGGAGAGCGCATCATCCCGCGCTGGGTTTTCGAGGCGGTCCCGCCCGAGAAGCTCGACGGGTTCACCATCGAGTACGTCATCAACGGCGTCATCGCCGAACGCCGGCTCCCGGTGACGGCTCGCGTGATGCGAGGCGTCACCCACCGCACCAAGCGCGACAAGTTCGGCCGCCTGGAAGGGACCATCGAGACCGTCCGCATGTTCTGGAACGTGATCAGCGTCCCGCTCCGCGGCATCGTCCGCTTCCGTGCCTACTGGTACTACCTCCGCTGCCTGACGATCGAGCACTGAGCCCGCACCTTTGCTGCGGCTGTCGGTCAGCGGTCGGCCAGGCGCTTGGCGATGACTCGAAGGGCGAGTGTCTCGTCGGCGCCCTCGAAGATGGAGAGCACGCGGGCGTCGACGTAGTAGCGGCTGACCGCGAACTCCTCGGCGTAGCCCATGCCGCCGTGGATCTGCACCGCCTCACGCGTGACCCACTCGGCCGCCTTGCACACGTACGCCTTGACCATCGACGCCTCCAGGCTGCCCTGGCCGGCGGCCATCAGCCGCGCCACCCGGTACATGGCCTGGCGTGACCCCTGGATGAGGAACGCCATGCGCGTGAGCTTGGCCCTCGTGAGCTGATACTCGGCGATGGGATGCCCGAAGACCACCCGCTCGTTGGCGTAGTCGCGCGCCGCCTCGTACGCCGCCTGCATGAGACCGACGGCCCGCGCCGCCGTCTGCAGCCGGCCGTTCTCGAAACCTTCCATCTGCAGGTAGAAGCCCCGCCCGAGTCCCTCTTCACCGCCGACGAGGTTCTCGCCGGGCACCCGCCAGTTCTCGAAAGCGACCTCGTAGCTGTGCATGCCGCGGTAGCCGATGGTGTCGATGGCCCGACCTTGCATGCGGCCGCCGGCGTCCTGGGTGAAGTCGAAGCCGTGGCCCTCGCCCCGAGGCTTCGGAACGACGAAGAGGCTGAGGCCGCGGTGCGCCTTCGAGCGGTCGGGATCCGTGCGGGCCAGGAGCATGAGCACGTCGGCGCGCGCCGCGAACGTGCACCACGTCTTCACGCCGTTGACGACCCAGGCCCCGCCGTCGTCGGACTTCTGCGCCGTGACCTTGAGGCCGGCGACGTCGGAGCCGTAGTCGGGTTCGGTCACGGCGACCGCCACCATCAGCTCCCCGCTGGCGATCTTGGGCAGGAACGCATGCTTCTGGTCCTCGGTGCCGCCGCGCACCAAAGCCCGGGTGAGGATCTCGGGCCGCGTGATCAGCGAGCCGCCGGCGCCCAGCGATCCGCGGGACAGCTCCTCGGTGGCCACGACCATGCCCAGGTAGTCGCTCTCGCCACCCGAGGCGAAGCCCCCGTACTCCTCGGGCACCGAGAGACCGAAGCCGCCCATCTCCGCCAGCCCGCTGATGACGTCCTCGGGGATGTCGGCGTTGCTGCGGTGGATGCGCTCAGCGACCGGCCTCACCTTGTCCTCCGCGAAGCGCCGGAACGTGTCCTGAACCATTTCGAAGTCGGCGTCCAGATGGCGAGGCCCCTCTTGTCCGGCGAGCGACCCCAGGAAGTCGGCGTCGCGGTACGCCGTCATGAACGGCATGGCGCCGTCGAGGACGCCCGGCTTGGTGGCCCACTCCTCCTCGCGGCCCAGGATCTTGCCGGCCAGATCGTGGACGACGTCGGCGATCAACGCACAGGCGAGCTGGCCCTCGAGCTGGCCTTGGTCGCCGTAGTCGAGCATGGCCTTGGCCAGCTCCATCCCGGCGGCGGCGTGGGCCACGTCGTAGGCGACGACCTGGCGGCTGTCGATGTCGGAACCGAGGGCCCGGGCGGCGCCGTCGACGACGTCATGCGCGATGTCGACGGCGTCGCGCGCCGCTGAAAGATCTGCGTCGGGCACGCCGCGCAGGCTACCGACCGCCCGCTATTGCTGACTTGTGTGCGCTGAGCGCACAAAAGTCAGCGAAAGCAACGGAAGGCTGGATCAGCCGGACGCTCGGCGTGCGACGACGGTCACGAGGGGCGGCAGGATGACCGCGTCGTCGCCGGGGTCGACGCCGGTGAGCGAGGCGAGATAGTCGGCGACGGGGCCGGGCCCGGCGCCCGCCTGGGACTCGGCCCAGGCGTCGACGATCTCCAGGCCGGCGGCAGCGAAGAGGGCCGGCAGCGTTGCGCCGACGTCCGGCCTCCGGGCGTCGGGCATCGACAACGGCTGGCCGTCGATGCGACCGGCGGATGTGATCGGCTCCTGGGCCACGACCCAGCCCCCCGCCCGGACCGCCCTGCCCATGCGGCGCAGGACGAGCACGGGATCGTCGACGTACATGAGAACGAAGCGGCAGAACGCCAGATCGACGGGCTCGGGCAGCAGGAGGTCCTCGCCGGCCTGGGTGATGGCGATCACCTGCGCGTGGGCCGACGCGGCGCGGGCCACCTCGTCGCGCGCCGTCGGATCGCTGTCGACGGCGTAGACGCGCCCGTCCTTGCCGACGACTTCGGCGAGAGCGACGCTTACGTCGCCACCGCCGGCACCGACGTCGACGCACTTCCACCCTTCTCGCAATCCCAGCCGGTCGAGGGCGGTCGCCAGCGGGCGGCGGTAGACGTCGTTCCGGAGGCCCAGCTCGATCACGACGTGACGTTACGCGGGGTCAGCGTGGGCTCAGCAGCGCAGCGACCAGCTCACGACGGCTGCCGATGCCGAACTTGTCGAACACGGCCCGCAGATGCTCCTGGACGGTGTGGGCGGAGATGTGGAGCTCGTTGACGATCTGGCGCGTCGAATAGCCGCGCAACACGAGACCGGCGACCCTGCCCTGGGCGGGCGTCAGGCCGTGAGCGTCCAGGAGCAACGAACTCAGCTGCTCGGGCGACGCAGGCTCGATCATCACCGCCGTCCGGTCGCCAGCGGGCCCGCCGAGTGGCGAGCCATGGACCGTGACCCACGTGCCGCTGCTGGCGCGGACGCGGGCGGTGACATCGTCGCCGCGCTGGGCCCGGGCCGCGGCAGCATTGATGACGACGGGGATCTCCTCGGCCCATCGTTCGCCGGCGACGTTCGAGGACACGACCTGGTGGTCGGCGTCGAGCACGAGGATGCCGGGCGCAGCGACGCTGTCGTCGATGATTGCGGACTCGGCCAGGACCGCCCGGCGCAGCCCCTCTGCCAGGTGAGGCACCAGCCGGCGCACGACCGCCACCTCATGATCGGTGAAGCCTGACGGCCCGTCTTCGCGGTGCAGGCACATCACGCCCCAGCAACGGCCGCGCACGACCAGCGCCGCCCGGAGCTCGTCGCCGAGTCCGAGTGGCGCCATCACGGCCGTGTACCGCGTGCTGGCGTCACGGTCGCCGGTCGTGACCCGGTCGAGCGAGCTCACGGGATCCGGGCTGGCGGCGAGCGTGACGAACTTGTTGACGTCGTCGGTGCCGTACTCGTTCTCGAGGAACAAGGCAGTGGCTGCCGCCAACGGCTCCTCGCCGACGGCCGACGTGAACAGCATCGTGGCCGGGTCGACAGTGGCGAAGAAGGCGGCGTCGATGGGAACGACGTCCCGGAGCAGTCGGAGGACGTCGCTGCGCAGCGCCTCGCCGTCGACTCCCGTGGCGCAGCGTCGCTCGATGGCGGCGACTCGTCGTTCGATCACGCCGGCGTCCGTGAATCGAGGCTACGCCTCGACCGCGCCGAGCTGCCGGAGCAACCCGAGCTCGTCGAGTCGGCCCCAGCGCTCGGCGATGCGGCCGTCGGCGATCCGGAAGATGTTGATGCCAGGCATGCTCACCTCCCTACCGGTTGGAGGCACGCCCGCCAGCTCGCCCTGCTGGGTTCCCGACGCCGTGAACTGCTCGACGACGATGTCGCCCTCGCCGACGAGCAGGTGCAGGTCGCTGTGCCAGTCGGGGCACGCCTCGCGGACGACCGTACCCATGTAGCGGAACGCCTCCCGCCCGTCCGGCGCCCCGAAGTGGGGGTCGTGGTTGACGAAGTCCTCGGACAGGAGGTCGTCGACGGCGGTGAGGTCACCGTTGGTGAACACCCGGTCGATGAACTGGCGGACGATTTCCTTGTTCTGTTCGATGGTTGTCATGACCTGATTGTGCGTAGCGGCCGGTCGCCGAGGTACCCCGACTTTTTGGGGGTTTACGATCGGCCGCCGTGGCCGTAGACGCAGATCTCGCCGACGAACTGGTTGACGTCGTTCGAACGTTCGTGACCAAAGAAGTGCTCCCGGTGGCGTCGGACTACGAGCACGCCGACGCCTACCCCGAGCCCCTCGTCGAGCAGATGAAGGCCATGGGCCTGTTCGGCGTGACCATCCCGACCGAGTACGGCGGGCTGGGGCTCGACATCGTCACCTACGCCCGCATCGTCGAAGAGATCTCATTCGGGTGGATGTCGCTGACCGGCATCTTGAACACGCACTTCATCACCGCCACGCTGATCGCCAACCACGGCACCGAGCAGCAGAAGCAGCGGTGGCTGGCGCCCATGGCGACGGGCGAGCTGCGTGGCTGCCTGTCGCTGTCGGAACCCGACGCCGGCAGCGACACCCAATCGCTTCGCTGCAAGGCGACCCCCGACGGCGACGAGTACGTCCTCGACGGCACCAAGATGTGGGTCACCAACGGCGAGCGGGCCAACCTCGTCACGCTCGCGGCCCGGACGCCCGAGGGCATCACCTGCTTCATCGTCGACAAGAAGCCGGGGCCGTCCTTCGGCGGCATCACCGTCAGCAAGACGATCCCCAAGCTCGGCTACAAGGGCCTGGAGACCGTGGAGATGAGCTACAGCGGCCACCGGGTCCCCAAGTCCGCCGTGCTCGGCGGCGACGCCACGCTGGGCCGCGGACTGCCGCTCGTCCTCGGTGCCCTGGAGCTGGGCCGCATCAACATCGCCGCCCGGGCCTGCGGCGTGGCGCGGGCCGCGTTCGAAGCAGCGATCTCCTATGCCCAGCAGCGCCAGACGTTCGGCGTGCCCATCGCCAAGCACCAGGCCATCCAGTTCAAGCTGGCCGACATGGCGACCAAGCTGGAGGCCGCCCGCCTCCTGACCCAGAACGCGGCGCGCAAGAAGCAGGCGGGCGAGCGGGCCGACGTCGAGGCGGGCATGGCAAAGCTCTTCGCCTCCGAGACGGCGTTCGAGTGCGCGACCGAGGCTATGCGTGTCCACGGCGGCTACGGCTACACGACCGAGCTGCCCGTCGAGCGCTACTACCGCGACGCTCCCCTGATGATCATCGGCGAGGGCACCAACGAGATCCAGCGCCTGGTGATCGCCCGCGGTCTCCTCGAGCGCTACGCCCAGTGAGCGAGCGGATGCGAGCGAACCAATGAACACAGCGGTCTCGGGCGCCCCGGAGCGGCGACTCACGGGGCGCCGCGTGCTCGTCGTCGGCGCCGGAACGCGCCCGTCGTCCGAGCCCGGTGCCCCCCTTGGCAACGGCAGGGCG
>CADDZP010000117.1 GCA_902812475.1 Actinomycetota bacterium
CTCGCCGACGATGCGCTCGCCGTTCACGAACGTCCCGTTCGTCGACCCCAGGTCGCGGACCGACCACCCCGCCGGTAGGCACTCGACGAGGGCGTGGAGCCGCGACGCCCGCTCGTCGGCCGGAACCGGGATGTCGTTGGTGTCGGCCCGGCCGATGCTGAGCCGACCCGGTTCGAGAGCCAGCAGCTCGGTGCCATCCGGCCGCCAGATCTCGAGAAAGGCAGGCATTGGCCGCCTGATCGTAGACGTGGGCTCCGGGCCCGGCAACGGGCCATCGCTTGCTTACCGCCTCTGGAGCCGGGCGTCGACGGCTGCCCGCTCGGGCTCGGCGCCGCCGAGGAACAGGTCGTACACCTCGAGGGCCAGGACGGCGGCCTGGGTGGCGTCCATCTCGCCAGTGGCACCGTCGCCGTCGCGCAGGAAGCGCGCCGCGGCGCGCACGGCTTCGCCGTCGGCCCGGTCGTCCGCCGTCGGGAAGGCGAAGCGCCACCGCCGGGCCCGCTCGGCGATGGCCTCGGCGTCCTCGTCGTCGACATCGACGCCAGCGGCGGCGAACACCCGACAGTCGTAGCTGCGGCACGTGCGCGGACGGTGCTCGTAGATCGAGCACCGGTTGTCGACCAGCATCGGGCAGTGGCCGCGCTCGTCGTAGCCGAGAACGACATGGCCCTTGGGGAGAAGGGGCGCAGGCGAGAGCAGCTCCTCGGGGATGTGGGCCAGCGTGTCGGTCTCGTCGGGCTCGATGTGGACGAACTGCGACGACGTGCAGCAGGCCGTGCACCCGTTGCACGGCACGTCGGAACCGCCCTCGCCCCTGAGGGCGATGCGCATCTGCGCGAGCCAGGCCGAGAACTCGCCGGCTGCCAGCGTCTCGTCGGTCACAGCAGTGCCGACGCCGTCGCGTCGAGCGTCTGCAGGAGCCCGTCGCGGTCGAAGGCGAAGACCACGACGATCACGCGGTCGACGCCGAGCTCCTCGTACTTCTCGAGGTCACCCCGCTCGATCTCCTTGAAGTACGGGCAGATGCTGACGGTGAAGTCGTCGCGCGTGCGGCCTTCCGCGTCAAGGGCACGGTCGAGGCGGTCAAGGGCCTCGACGGTCTCGGCGGGCGTGCGGTTGAAGCCGTACCAGCCCTGGCCGATCCTTGCCGCCCGGCGCAGGGCAGCGTCGCTCTCGCCGCCCACGTGGATCGGTGGATGCGGCCGCTGCACGGGCTTGGGGTACAGCCGGGTCGGCGGCAATCGGTAGAGCTCTCCCTCGAACGATGCCGTCTCCTCGGTCCACAGCCGGCGCATGACCTCGAGGTGCTCTTCGGCCCGGCGGGCCCGGTGGTCGAAAGGCACGTTGAGGGCCTCGAACTCCTCGCGCAGCCACCCGATGCCGACACCGAAGTCCACGCGGCCACCCGAGATGGCGTCGACGTCGGCCACCTGCTTGGCCGTGTAGACAGGGTTGCGCTGGGCGACCAAGCAGATGCCGGTTCCCAATCGCAGCGTCTTCGTCGTCGTCGCAATGGCGGCCAGCGCCGTGAGGGGCTCGAGAAGTCCGACGTCGCCATCGGCCGGGAAGCGCCCGGTGTCGGCGTACGGGTAGCGGCTGCTGTAGTCGTCGAACATCACGACGTGCTCGGCGACCCACACCGACTCGAAGCCACGCTCCTCGAGGGCGGGCCCGACGCCTGTCAGGAACTCGGGCGTGGCGTTCACCGTGCCCAGCGGGACGAATGCGCCGATCTTCACCCGTCCACGTTCGCGCGACTACGCCCGGCCCCCGGAGGAAACCCTGCTCGACGTCATCGAGGGCTCGTCCCCTCTGTGGCACCGCTGAAGTCGGGTGGACGCTTTTCCCTGTGGGAGGCGAGGCCCTCGCGGGCGTCGGGGCCGGAGAACCCCATGAACTCGTAGGCCAGAGAGGCGTCGAAGATCCCGGACTGGGCGCGGTACCAGTTGTTGAGCGTCTGCTTGGTCCAGCGGATGGCGCTCTGGGCGCCGGCGGCGAGGCCGGCGGCGATCTCGAGAGCCCGGTCGTGCACCTCGTCGTCGTCGACGCACAGCGAGACGAGGCCGATGCGCTCGGCCTCCTCACCGCTCAGCGACTCGCACGTCAGCAGGTAGTACTTGGCCTTCGCCATCCCGCAGAGAAGCGGCCAGCAGATGGCAGCGTGGTCGCCGGCGGTGACGCCGAGCCGAGTGTGCCCGTCGATGATGCGGGCCGTGCGGGCCACGACCGAGACGTCGGCCAGGAGCCCGGCGACCAGGCCGGCGCCGACGGCGGGTCCATGCATGGCCGACACGATGGGCTTCGAGCAGTTGATGACGTTGAACACGAGGTCCCGCGCCTCGCGGGCGACACGCGCGCGTCTGTCGAAGTCGTCGAACATCGACTCGACCAGCTCGAAGCTGCCGCCGGCGGAGAACGCCTTGCCCGCCCCCTGGAGGACGGCAACCTTGGTGTCGGCGTCGCGGTCGACGGCGACCCACACGTCGGCCAGGTGTCGATGCATCTCGGGGTTGACGGCGTTCAGTCCGGGGCCCTCGAGGGTGATGCGCAGCACGCCTTCGGAGGGGCGGTCGAACTGGAGGCTGGAGAACTCGGTGTAGGGATCGGCCACGGCCGGTCAGTGTTCTCGCGCCGGGCGCCGGAGGCAATAGCGTCTGTCGCGTGGAAAGGGCGACTGCCCGCGGCCCACGACTTCCTGAGCCTCGGACGTGCAGCGTGTGCGGCATCACACGGGAGGACGTAGGCCAGGTTTCGTTCTACGGCGCCGACCGCTCCAAGCAGGTCGCCGACATGTGCGCCGACTGCAAGGCACGCCACCTGGTGCGGCGGCGCAAGTCACGACGGGCGAAGATCTCACGTGGGAACCGGGCCGCTGAGCTCGCCGGGTTGACGCTCGTCGCTCTGGGGGTGCTCGTCCTCGTGATCGTCATCGTCGGCGCCATCGCCACCCGGCTCTAGCGCCCCGTGGACCTGCCGGAGTTCCAGGATCTGATGGCGCGCACCTACGGCGAACGCGACGCCGCCCGCGGACAGGCGGCCACCATCGCCTGGCTGGCCGAGGAGACGGGCGAATTGGCGCGCGCTGTCCGCAAGGGCAGCGCCGCCGACCAGCTCCACGAGCTCGGCGACGTCCTTGCCTGGCTGGCGTCACTCGCCAACCAGCTCGGCCTGTCCCTCGACGACGCCGCCGCCCGCTACGCCGCCGGCTGCCCGGTGTGCCGCTCGATTCCCTGCACCTGCCCGCCGTAGGTCGCTGGCTTTTGCTGACTTCCTGGCGCTCACCGCCAAGAAGTGCGCAATAGCGGACGGGCAGAGGTGCTCAGGCGGCGAGCTTGCCGCGGTCGACCAGCGCTTCGGCGATCTGGACGGCGTTCAGGGCGGCGCCCTTGCGCAGGTTGTCGCCGCTGACGAACAGGGCCAGGCCGGTCTTCGAGCCCGGGTCCCGGCGGATGCGGCCGGCGTAGCAGAGGTCGGCACCGGCGGCGAGCAGCGGCGTGGGGACGTCGGTCAGGCCGACGCCGGGCGCGGTCGAAAGGATCTCGCGGGCTTCGTCAGGCGACAGCACCCGTTCGAACTCGACGTTCAGCGAGAGTGAGTGACCCGTGTAGACGGGCACCCGGACGCACGTGCACGAGACCGGCAGGTCGGGAATCTCGAGGATCTTGCGGCTCTCGTCACGCCACTTCTTCTCTTCGTTCGTCTCGTCGTCGACGAAGTCGCCCGCGTGTGGCAGCACGTTGAAGGCAATGGGCCCGGGAAAGATCGTGGGCTCGGGGAAGTCGACGGCCGAGCCGTCGAATGCCAGCGCCGCCGCCTGGTCTCCCACCTTCGCCACCTGCTCGTTCAGCTCGTCGACACCCTTCAGCCCGGCGCCCGAGACCGACTGGTAGGTGCTGACCACGATGCGGCGCAGGCCGGCCGCGTCGTGGAGAGGCTTGAGGACCGGCATGGCCACCATCGTCGTGCAATTGGGATTGGCCACGATGCCCTTGGGGACGGCATCGAGGGCATGGGCATTGACCTCGGGGACGACGAGCGGAACGTCGGGGTCCATGCGCCAGGCCGAGGAGTTGTCGATCACGATGGCGCCCGCCTCGGCAACTCGCGGCGCCAGGCGCTTGGAGCCGGCGCCACCTGCGGAGAACAGGGCAACGGCGACGCCGCCGTAGTCGGCGGCCTCGGCGTCCTCGACGACGATGTCCTCACCCGCCCACGGCAAGTGCCGCCCCGCCGAGCGGGCCGTGGCGCAGTAGCGCATGCGTGTGACCGGGAAGCCACGCTCCTCCAGGACGGCGCGCATCACGCCGCCGACCTGTCCCGTCGCCCCGACGATTGCGACCTCCATGGCGTTCAGGCTACGCCGGTGCCCGGTCGAGCTCGAAGGCTGCATGCAGCGCCTGCACCGCCCGTTCGACGTCCTTGGCCCGCACGACGCAGCTGATACGGATCGAAGACGTGGAGATCATCTCGATGTTCACGTCCTCGTCGGACAGCACACGGAACACGCGGGCCGCGACGCCAGGGTTGGTCTTCATGCCGGCTCCGATCACGCTCACGCGGCCGATCTCGGCGTCGGCCGTCACGCTGTTGGCCCCGATCTCCGGACCGAGCGCCTCGCTCACGCGCATGGCGGCTGCCAGATCGGCGCGCGGCACGGTGAAGGAGATGTCGGTAGTGCCGCCCGTCGACGTGTTCTGGACGATCATGTCGACGTTGATGTCGTCGTCGGCCAGGGCGCCGAACAGGCGCGCCGCGATGCCGGGCCGGTCGGGTACCTGGGCGACCGTGACCTTCGCTTCTGAGGTGTCGTGGGTGACCCCTGAGATGATCGCCTGCTCCAACGTTCCCTCCTCGTTGACCCACGTGCCCGGCTCCCATGTGAAGCTCGACCGGACGTGGAGCACCACGCCATGGTTCCGGGCGAACTCGACCGAGCGCAGGGCCAGGACGCGCCCGCCCGTGGCCGCCATCTCCTGCATCTCCTCGTAGGACACCGAAGGCAGGCGCCGGGCGCTCGGCACCACACGCGGGTCCGCCGTGTAGACGCCGGCCACGTCGGTGTAGATCTCGCACGCTTCGGCCTTGAGGACGGCCGCCAATGCCACCGCGGTCGTGTCAGAGCCGCCTCGCCCGAGCGTCGTGACGTCGCGTTCGATGGACACGCCCTGGAACCCGGCGACGACGGCCACCTTTCCTTGGGCCACCGCCTCTCGCAGCCGGTCCCCCCGCACTTCCAGGATCTTGGCCCGCCCGTGGCTGGTGTCGGTGACGATGCCCGCCTGGCTCCCGGTGAACGAAGCCGCCGGCACGCCGTGTTCCTCGATGGCCATGCACAGAAGCGCCATGGAGATGCGCTCGCCTGCGGTCAACAGCATGTCCATCTCGCGGCCGGGCGGGTCGTCGCACACGTCGTGGGCGAGGCGGATGAGGTCGTCGGTGGTCTTGCCCATGGCGCTGACGACCACGACGACGTCCTGGCCTTGGCGCCGCGTGCGCGCCACATGGTCGGCCACTGCTTTCATGCGGTCGGGGTCAGCGACGGAGGTGCCGCCGAACTTCTGGACGACGAGGCTCAACGCGCAGGGTGCTTTCGTCGGGCGTGACTGCGGTCCAGGCGAGGGTACCGGATACCGTTTTCGCCCAATGGCGACGAACAAACGACAACGCAAGAAGAGCGGGCGCCAGGCCGCGCTGCAGGCGGAGGCGGCGGCCCGACACCGACAGTCGCGCCGCCGCGCCGTGATCATCACGGTCGTCGTGGTCGTGATCGCCGGCGTGCTCGCCGCCGTCTTCGGCGCCTTCAGCGGCGGCGGCTCGTCGAAGAACGTCGCCTCGACCGGGTCCTCGACGACGCAGGTGCCGCCCAGCACCGTCAAGGGCGCGTCGATCACGGGTGACACGCCGTGTCCCAAGCCCGACGGGTCTTCGGAGCGGACAACGTCCTTCGCCAAGCCGCCCCCCATGTGCATCGACGCGGCGAAGACGTACACGGCCACCATGCAGACGTCCCAGGGCGGCCCCATCACCATCGCTCTCGACGCCAAGGCGGCGCCGAAGACGGTCAACAACTTCGTCGTCCTCGCCCGCTACCACTTCTACGACGGCCTGACCTTCCACCGCATCGTCCCCGACTTCGTCATCCAGGGTGGCGACCCCCAGGGCACCGGCAGCGGCGGCCCCGGCTACCAGTTCGCCGACGAGCTCCCGCAGGCCGGCCAGTACAAGCCCGGGTCGTTGGCGATGGCGAACTCAGGGCCCAACACGAACGGCAGCCAGTTCTTCATCGTGCTCTCGGACAACGGTGCCAAGCAGCTGCAGCCGCTCTACTCGCTGTTCGGCCAGGTCACCGCCGGCATGGACGTCGTCAACAGGATCGCCGCCCTCGGGGACCCGAACGCGCCCAACGGCGAACCGAAGCAGCGGGTGACGATCACCTCGGTGACGATCGAGGAGTCTTAGCGAGGGATTACGGCAGGACGCCCAGGTCGGCTTCCTTGCCGTCGACGAAGACGACGACGCGGCCGGCGCCGTCGCTGCGCCAGGTGCCGTCGGGGTCGCGGATGAGCGCCGTCTGGGTGTCGATGCCGACGACGGGGAGGCCCTGGGGCGCCAGCTCGATCGTGCGACGGGCCTGGTCCTCGTCCCACTCCTCGTGGTGCGGGATCAACGCCACCTGCTCGACGAGGCCGAGGCCCACGGTGAAGGCGCCGCCGCGGGGATCGACCATGGGATCGCACAGCACCATGGCGCCCGCCCCTGCTCCGGCCAGGACGGCGCCGCCGTCCCACGCCTCGACGAGGGCGTTCCAGACCGGCGAGTCCTTCAGCACCGAGCGCACGTGCATCGGTGAGCCGCCGGAGAGGTAGATGAACGGCGCCGATCGGACGGCGGCCGCGTTGCTCTCGTCCTCAGCGTCGTGGCGACGCAGCACGTCGAGGGCGCGCACCGACCCGCCGAAGGTCGAGAACCACTGGGTCGCCCTCTCGACGGCGCGGTCTGGGTGCTCGTACGCCCGAGCCGTGGGAAGCAACAGCACGTCGCTGCCGCCGCTCGTTTCGAGCAGAGCCCGGTCGAACGAACACTTCTCCCGCCACTCGCTCCCACCAACCAGCGCCAGAACGCCGCTCATGAGTGGTCGCCTACCGGCGGCGAAGCGATGAGCGGTTCGCCGCTTGGCGCCGCCGCTGCTCCCACATTGGTTCGCTCGCGTTGCTCGCTCACTAGCTCGGGGACGCTACCGCTGGGTAACCTCCGCGGCCATGACTGTGAAGCGGGTGGGCATCGTCGGGTCCGGGATTATGGGGTCGGGCATCGCCGAGGTGGCGTCGAAGACCGGCCACGAGGTGGTCCTGCGGTCGAGGAAGCAGGAGACGGCGGACAAGACCGTCGCCGGCCTGGAGAAGTCCCTCAACAAGCAGGTCGAGAAGGGCCGTCTGTCCGAGGAGGATCGCGACGGGGCCCTGCAGCGCGTCACGGCGACATCCGACCTCGGCGACCTCGCGGCGTGCGACCTGGTGATCGAGTCCGTGATCGAGGACCTGGCGACCAAGAAGGAGCTCTTCAACGAGCTCGACCGAATCTGCGGCGAGGCCACCATCCTCGCCACCAACACGTCGACCCTGCCTGTCATCGAGATGGCCATGGAGACGGGGCGCCCCCAGAAGGTCTGTGGGATCCACTTCTTCAACCCGGCGCCGATGATGGCCCTCGTCGAGGTCGTGCGCCCGCTGACCGCCGACGACGAGACCATCGCCGAGGCCCGGGGCTTCGCCGAGGCCTGCGGGAAGTCTCCCGTCGAGGTCAAGGACCAGGCCGGCTTCATCGTGAACGCCCTGCTGTTCCCCTACCTCAACAACGCCGTGCGCCTGCTCGAGAACGGTGTCGCCACGCGCGATGACATCGACGAGGCCATGAAGGGCGGGTGCAACTTCCCGATGGGGCCGCTTGCGCTGCTCGACCTGGTCGGGCTCGACACGTCCCTCGCCATCATCGAGGCCCTGTACGCCGAGTTCCGCGACCCGAACTACGCCCCCGTCCCGTTGCTCAAGCGGATGGTCGTGGCCGAGCAGCTGGGTAGGAAGTCGGGCAAGGGCTTTTACGATTACACCAAGAAGTAGGAGCTAGGAGCGGTTCATGCCGGACAAGCCCTGGGTGATGCGGACGTACTCGGGGCACTCGTCGGCACGCGCCTCCAACGAGCTCTACCGGACCAATCTGGCCAAGGGCCAGACCGGCCTCTCGATCGCCTTCGACCTCCCCACCCAGACGGGGTACGACCCCGACGCCCCCGAGGCCAAGGGCGAGGTCGGCAAGGTCGGCGTCCCCGTCGCCCACCTGGGCCACATGCGCCAGCTGATGGACGGCATCCCGGTGGGCGAGATGAACACGTCGATGACGATCAACGCCACGGCGGCCTGGCTGCTCGGCCTCTACGTCGCCCACGCCCAGGAGCAGGGCGTCGACACCAAGGTCCTGGCCGGGACGACCCAGAACGACATCGTCAAGGAGTACCTGTCGCGGGGGACCTACATCTTCCCGCCCGAGCCCAGCCGGCGCCTGATCGTGGACACGATCGCGTGGGCGGCGCGCAACGCGCCGAGGTGGAACCCGATCAACGTGTGCCCGTACCACCTGCAGGAGGCAGGGGCGACGCCGGTGCAGGAGCTGGCCTACGGGCTGGCCACGGCGGTGGCTGTGCTCGATGCCGTGCGCGAGTCTGGCCAGGTCGAGCCCGACGAACTTCCCAACGCGGTAGGGCGCATCTCGTTCTTCGTCGATGCGGGCATCCGCTTCGTCGAGGAGACGTGCAAGATGCGGGCCTTCACCAAGATGTGGGACCGCATCTGCGCTGAGCGCTACGGCGTCACCGATCCCAAGCTGCGCAGGTTCCGCTATGGCGTACAGGTCAACTCTCTCGGCCTCACCGAGTCCCAGCCCGAGAACAACGTCCAGCGCATCGTCCTGGAGATGCTCGGCGTCACCTTGTCGAAGGACGCCCGGGCGCGCGCCATCCAGCTGCCGTGCTGGAACGAGGCGCTCGGACTTCCGCGACCTTGGGACCAGCAGTGGTCGCTAAGGATGCAGCAGGTGCTCGCTCTGGAAACGGACCTGCTGGAGTACGACGACATCTTCGAAGGGTCGAAGGTCATCGAGCGCCGAACCAACGAGCTCATGGAGGCGGCCCAGGCCGAGCTGGACGACGTGCTGGCGTTGGGCGGCGCCTTCGAGGCCATCGACGAGATCAAGGGTCGGATCGTGCGCTCGGAGACCGAGCGGGCGCGGCGCATCGAAGACGGCGGGCTGAAGGTCGTCGGTGTCAACGTGTTTCCCGAGACCGAGCCGTCGCCGCTCGGCGGCGAGGAGAACATCCTCCGGGTCGATCCCGCCGTTGAAGCGGACATGAGGGAAGACGTCGCTGCCTGGCGCGCCGCCCGGGACGAGGTCGCCGTCCAGC
>CADDZP010000118.1 GCA_902812475.1 Actinomycetota bacterium
ATCGAAATGCGGGCCGCTGGGCGGCCGGCGGCGCCTCCGGCGCTTCGGGCGGGGCCGTCGCCGTCTCCTCGCTCGTCGCGGGAACGGCGGCCTCGCCGGGAACGGACTGGATGTCGGAGCCTGCGGTCTGGCTCTGCGCCGCCGCGGCCCGCATTTCGATGGCCTCGACGGGGCGCATGTCCTCGCGGGACACCTCGTGCGCGAACTCGTCCGGGTCGAAGGGCAGGACGACGCCGTCTCGCGCCGTGGGCCGCCCCAGCAGTTCCATGGTGAGGCCGGCGTGGGCCGGAGCGAGACGCTCGATCTCCTCGAGGACATCGGTGACCGATGCGAAGCCCATGTCGTGCCCGAGGCGCAGCGCCAGCTCGGCGGCCAGGATCCAGTCGGGGCGGGCCGTGCCCGGGGCCGTCACCTTCTGGTTGACGACGGTGACGCGACCCTCGATGTTCGTGGTCGTACCGCCCTTCTCACCGGGCCCGGACGCGGCGAGGACCACATCGGCCTGGCGGGCCGAATCGTTGAGGAAGAGGTCGACGGAAACGACGAATCCTGCGCCGGCCAGGGCACGGCGGGCCAGGGCCCGGTCGGGGAAGTCGGCCAGGGGGTCGGCGCCGAGGAGCACGAGCGCCTGGATGCGGCCCTCGGCTGCGGCGGACAGGATGCCGGTCGCGTCGAGCCCCCGCTCTTCGGGCAGACGGCCCCACGCGTCGGCGTACCACCCGCGTCCGGCGTCGAGGGACACCCGCCCGGGCAGCACTCCGGGCGCCAGGCCCATGTCGAGGGCGCCCATGACGTTTGCTCGGCGCAGGGCGGGAAGGAACCTCACCCCGGGCAGGCCGGCGAGCACGCGGGCGGCCTCGGCCACCCACTGGTCCGACTCGGCCAACGACGGACGTCCGAGCACGACGACGACGTCGCCGCTCTTGAGCAACTCGCCGGCGCCGTCGCTGCCGTCGATCAGGGAGCGGACCGCCTGGGCCGCCTCGCCGGGCCGGTACGTCACCGTCGCCGCCGCGTAGCGGCTCATGCCGGTGCGCTGCGGTGTGATCTCCAGCACGCGCGTCCAACCTTCGATCGCCGCCTCGCGCAGACGCAGGTAGAAGACCGGCAGCTCCTCTTTGATGTCGGGCCCGAGCAGCACGACGCTCGACGCCTTGCACGCCTCGTCGATCGTCGCGCGGGCCAGCCCGAGGACGACCTCGGCGGGCAGGCCGTCGCCCAACTGGCAGTCGACGTTGTCGGTCCCCAGCACGCCCTTGGCGAGCCTGGCCCAGGCGTAGGCGTCCTCGTTGGTGAGCCGCGAGCCGCCGAGCACGGCGACCGAACCGGGGCCGTGCAGCTCGACGACGTTGCGCAGCTCGTTGGTGACACGGTCGAGAGCGTCACCCCAACCGCACCCGCTGAGCGGCCCGTCGCCGGAGGTACGCATGAGCGGCCCGCCGAGCCGCTCCTCGTGGTCGGCCGCCTCGTAGCTGAACCGGCCCTTGTCGCACAGCCAGCCGTGGTTGACCGGGTCGCTGTCGATACCGAGATAGCGGATGAGACGGTTGGACGACGACTGGGCGTCGATGCGGCATCCGACCGAGCACGCCGTGCAGGTCGACTCCACCTGCTCGAGGTCCCACGGACGGGCCCGGAACCGGTACGGGCTGGCCAGCAGGGCGCCCACCGGGCAGATCTGGACGGTGTTGCCGCTGAAGTATGAGCTGAACGGCTGGTCGGGGAACGTCAGCACCTGCACTTGGTCGCCCCGCTCGACGAAGTTGATGAGCGGGTCGCCCGCGACCTCCTCGGCGAACCGCGTGCAGCGGGCGCACTGGATGCACCGCTCGCGGTCGAGCAGCACCAGGTCGCTGATGCGGATGGGCTTCTCGAAGTGGCGCTTTTCCTCGACGAAGCGGCTCTCGCCGGGGCCGAAGGCGAACGTCTGGTCCTGCAGCGGGCACTCGCCGCCCCGGTCGCACACCGGGCAGTCGAGAGGATGGTTGATGAGGAGGAACTCGAGCACGCCGTCCTGGGCCTTCTTGACCTTCTCGGACTTGGTGACGACCTCCATCTCGTCGGCCACGGGCACGAAGCAGGCGGGCTGGAGGGCGAACCCTCGAGGGCCTTTGACTTCCACGAGGCACATGCGACACATGCCGACCGGCTTCATGCGGGGGTGCCAGCAGAACCGGGGGATGTAGATGCCGGCCCGCTCGGCCGCGGCGATGACGACCTCGCCCTTGCGCCCCTCGATCGGGCGGCCGTCGACGGTGACGGTGACGGTGTCTGTCTGCTGCTCGGTCTGCTGGCTCATGTGAACGGGCAGGCGCCCTCTTTGATGTGGACGAGGAACTCGTCACGGAACATGCGGATGGCCGACACGATCGAGGAGGGGATGGACGGCCCGAGGACGCAGATCGTTGTCTGTTGCGGCGGCCAGGACAAACCCGGGGCGATGTTGTCGCACACGTCGAGGAGGAGATCGAGGTCCTCCTCGCGCCCCGCGCCCTGCTCGATGCGGTACATCACCTTGTCGACCCACCCCGCGCCCTCTCTGCAGGGGGTGCACTGCCCGCACGACTCGTGGTGGAAGAAGCGGGTGATCCTCCACGCCGCCCGCACCATGCACGTCGTGTCGTCCATGGCCACGATCGATCCCGAGCCGAGCATCGATCCGGCCTTGCCGACCTCGTCCTGGTCGAGCGGCATGTCGACCTTGTCGGCACCGAACCACGGCGCCGAGGCACCGCCGGGGATGAACGCCTTCAGCTCCCGGCCGTCTCGGATGCCGTTGCCGAAGCGCTCGTCATAGAAGAGGTCGCGGAAGGTCGTCTTGGCCATCTCGACCTCGTAGTTGCCGGGGCGGTTCACGCGTCCTGACAGCGAGAAGATGCGCGTGCCCGTGGAGCGGCCTTCGCCCATCGCCGCGAAGGCGTCGCCGCTGTTGAGCGTGATCCAGGGCAGGTTCGACACCGTCTCCACGTTGTTGACGACCGTGGGTGCGCCGTACAGCCCGATCGCCGCCGGGAAGTACGGCGGCTTGATCCGCGGAAAGCCACGCTTGCCCTCGAGGCTCTCGAGCAGCGCTGTCTCCTCGCCGCAGATGTAGGCGCCGGCGCCGGGGTGGACGACCAGGTCGATCGACCACCCCGAGCCGAAGATGTCGCGGCCGATGGCGCCGTACTCGTACGCCTCGTTGACGGCCTGGGTCATCCGCTCGAGCCCGAGGGCGAACTCGCCCCGGACGAAGATGAAGGCCTGAGCAGCGCCGACGGCGAAGGCACAGATGAGAGCGCCCTCCACGACCTGGTGGGGGTCGGTGACCATCAGCTGGTGGTCCTTGAACGTCGCCGGCTCGCTCTCGTCGCCGTTGACGACGAGGTAGACCGGCTCGGCCTTGCGCAGCATCGACCACTTCTGGCCGGCCGGGAACCCGGCGCCGCCCCGCCCGAGCAGGCTGGCCGTCTTGACGTTCTCGACGAGGTCGTCGCGCGACATCGCCAGGGCCTTGCGCAGACCGTCGTACCCGCCGTTGTCGAGGTAGGTCCGCAGCGTCCACGACTCGTGTAGACCGAAGCGTCGGGTGACGATCGGCTGCGGCACGTCGACCGCCATCAGTGCTGCTCCTCGACCGGTGTGTGCTCCTGCACCGGCTCGACGACGGCGTCGTGGGGCGCGCCGCCGACCAGCCCGACGGCACGACGCACGCGGCAGAGGGTGCCGTGGGGCGGCACGTCGCCCTCGAGGCGACCGGCGGCCAGCTCGTCGACCAGGTGGTCGAAGCCGTCGTTGCTGACGTTGCCGAAGAAGCGCCAGTTGACGGCCAGGCACGGGGCAGAGCCGCACAGGGCGATGCACTCGACCTCTTCGATCGTGAAGTTGCCGTCGGGCGTCGTGGCGCCGGCTTTCACGCCCAGCTTCTCTTCGGCGTGCTCGAGGAGCTCGTAGGCGCCGTTGAGCAGGCAGGCGATGTTGGTGCAGATCGAGACCAGGTACTTGCCCGTGGGCTCGAGGAAGAGCATGTCGTAGAAGGTGGCCGTGCCACGCACCTCGGCGGGCGTGAGGTCGAGGAGCTCGGCGATGTGCTCCATGGCCTCGGGCGTCACCCACCCGTCCTGCTCCTGGGCCAGGTGGAGCAGCGGAATGAGCGCCGAGCGAGCGTGCGGATACAGGGCGATCATGTCGCGCGCGCGCTCCACCATCTGTGCCGAGAGGCGGGGCATCTACCTGTCGACCTCGCCCATGATCGGGTCGACCGACGAGATGATGGCGACGGCGTCGGCCACCAGGCCACCACGCATCAGGTGCGGGAGCGTCTGTAGGTTCACGAACGAGGGCGCCCGGATGTGCATCCGGTACGGCTTGGCGCTGCCATCGGAGACGATGTAGCACCCGAGCTCGCCGCGCGGCGATTCGATGGCGCAGTAGACCTCGCCCTCGGGCACCTTGAATCCCTCGGTGAAGATCTTGAAATGGTGGATGAGCGCCTCCATCGACTCGTCGATGCGGGCGCGGGGCGGAGGCGTCACCTTCTTGTCCTGGATCCGGTAGTCGCCCGCCGGCATCCGGTCGACGATCTGGCGGATGATGCGGATCGACTCCCGCACCTCGTTGAGACGGATGGCGTAGCGGTCGAACACGTCGCCGTAGCTGCCGACGACGACGTCGAACTCGACCTGGTCGTAATGCAGGTACGGCATCGTGCGGCGAAGGTCCCACGGGTAGCCGGTCGAGCGCAGCATCGGCCCCGACGACCCGAGGGCGAGCGCCTGCTCGGTCGTGATGACGCCGATGCCCTGGGTGCGCTCTCGCCAGATGGGCTGGCCGGTCAGCAGGTCGTCGTACTCGTCGAGGCGGGGCGGCAGGTAGTCGCAGAGCTGCAGGACGTCGTCCTGCCAGGCATCGGGCAGGTCGGCGGCGACGCCGCCCGGGCGGATGTAGTTGTGGTTCATCCGCAGGCCCGTGACCTTCTCGAGGAAGGCCAGGACGTTCTCCCGGTCGCGGAACCCGTAGATCATCATCGAGATGGCACCCAGGTCCATCCCGTTGGTGGCGAGGAAGAGCAGGTGGGAGGCCACCCGCTGAAGCTCCGACATCAGCATGCGGATCCACTTCGCCCGCTCGGGGACGTCGATCCCGAGCAGGGTCTCGACCGCCAACGCAAACACCAGCTCGTTGGTGAGCGGGGACGCGTAGTCCATGCGCGTCACGTTGGTGGGGCCCTGGAGATAGGTCAGGTCTTCGCCTGTCTTCTCCATGCCCGTGTGCAGGTAGCCGATGACGGGCTTGGACCGGAGCACCGTCTCGCCGTCGAGCTCGAGCATCAGGCGCAACACACCGTGGGTGCTGGGGTGCTGCGGCCCCATGTTGATGATCATCGTCTCGTCGTCGGTGATCTCGACGTCGACGTCCTCGTGCGATATCCCACGCAGGACGGCGCCCTGTTCGAGGGCGCGCGTGTCCGCGGACGTCTCGCTCCTCGACTTGAGCTCCTGGGCGCCCTCGCCCGTCTCGGCTTCGAGGTGCCTCATGTCCGTCATGCGCTCATCACCTCGGTCCGGGAGCATCCTTGAACTGCACAGGGATGCGCCCGACGGGATAGTCCTTGCGCAGCGGGTGGCCCTCCCAGTCGTCGGGCATCAGGATGCGCGTCAGGTCGGGGTGGCCTTCGAACACGATGCCGAACATGTCGTAGACCTCGCGCTCGAGCGCCTCGGTGCCCGGATAAAGGTCGAACAAGGTCGGCAGCGTCGGCTCGGCCTCCGGGACCTGGGCCCGCACGCGGACGCGTTGACGCTTCTCGGTCGACAGCAACGCCACGACGACCTCGAAGCGTTCGGGCGTCACGCCGACGGGCAAGGGACGGTCGCGGGCCAGCAGGTAGTCGACGGCCGTCAGGTCGGCGCAGAAGTCGTACCCGTCTTCGTCTCGCAGAGACCTGACGAGGTCGAGGTATCCGTCGCGGTCGACGTGCACGACGAGCTGGTCGCGGGAGAGCGAGCTGGGACGGCCATGGACGAGGGCCGGTTCCTCGACCGCCGTCACCGCCGCCGCAGGAGCGTCCGGGTCAGACATGCATCTACCGCGGCGTGCCGACGGCCACCTTGGGGCCGGGGTGGTCGAGGTGGAGCTCGGCGCCGCGGCCGGTCTCCTCACGCCGACGGGTGATCTCTCCGGTCTTGATCATCTCGTGCAGGGTGAGGATGGAGTGCATCAGCGTCTCGGGCCCCGGGGGGCAACCGGGCGAGTACACGTCGACGGGCACGACCTGATCGACGCCCTGCACGATGGCGTAGTTGTTGAACATGCCCCCGCTGGAGGCGCACACACCCATCGAGATCACCCACTTGGGCTCGACCATCTGGTCGTAGACCTGGCGGAGCACGGGCGCCATCTTCTGGGAGACGCGACCGGCGACGATCATGAGATCGGCCTGGCGAGGCGACGCCCGGAAGATCTCCATGCCGAACCGGGACAGGTCGAAGTGGGCCGCACCCGTGGCCATCATCTCGAGGGCACAGCACGCCAGTCCGAACGTCGCCGGCCAGACGCTGTTGCGCCGGCCCCACTTGACCAGCTCCTCGAGGGAGCCGGTGAGGAAGTTGTGCTGGAGGTCTTCGAGTCCCACGCCTGCTCCCTAGGCCGCCGGCTCCTGGGTACCAACGTCTACCCGCCGGACCGTCGTTGCCGCAGTTCGCTCAGCGGAGCGCATGGACTCGGGTGTACCGGCGACCGGTGACATGCGCCGCAACGGGCCCCAGTCGAGGGCGCCGTTGCCGATCAGATACACGAACGAGACGAACACGGCGACGGCGAACAGGACGAACTCCCAGAGCCCGAAGGCGCGCAGCTGGCGGTAGATCACCGCCCATGGGTAGACGAAGATGACCTCGATGTCGAAGATGATGAAGATCATCGCCACCAGGTAGAACCGCACCGGAAACCGCTCTGCCGGCTCGCGCTCGGGCACGATGCCGCACTCGTAGGGCGCTTCCTTGGCCGGCGTCGGCCGCTGGGGCGCCAGCAGGCGTGAGGCGAAGAACGAGACGCCGGCGAAGATCCCCGCCAGGATGAACATGGCGAGGATCGGCAAGTAGTCGATCACGCGGCTAGCCCCTTCCCACAGGCTCGAGGGCGGTACCCCGCGCCGCCATTGCCTGCTTGTCACGCCGGTGCAGCGCGTAACAGGCGACGCCGAAGATGATCGCTGACGACACGGCGACCTGCCCCGGCTTCTGCCGCACGTTGCCCAGATCGCGGATCATCAACACCGACACGACCGGCTGGGTCGGGTCCGCTACCGGCTTCGGGGGTGGCTGGCCCGGCGCCGTGACCTGGGGCTTGACTCGCTGGACCTGGACCACGAAGTAGTGCGGCTTGTGGAAGAAGGCGATGATGTTCGGGGCGTGCGTCCAACCCGGGAAGTACTTCTCCCCGCCCTTGTCGTAGGCGGCGATCGGGATGTAGTCGCTGGACGCCGCGAACAACCCCTGCTTGCCGCTCGTCGCGGGCGGCGCCAGTGCGGGATCGGCGGCGGCGGCTGCCGCCGTCTCGTTCGGATCGCCGATGGCGATCTTGTGCCAGCCCGACGGGAATCCAGCGAGGACCGACCGGGGCGACGACGACAGATTGGCCTCGGTGATCTGCTGGACGTTCCACTTCGGTGGGTTGCCCGTGAACCCGATCCCGTACACGGTCCAGATCACGCCCATCACCGTCATCCAGCCGAAGAGCCCGGCGACGGCCACGAGGAAACCGACACGGGCACCGAGGTTGGTGGCGAGCAGGAGATACACGCTGCCCGGCAGCAGCACGATGGCGAGCAGGACGACCAGCAGGCCGTGGATCTGGGGGTCCCACTTGAGGGCGAAGGCCAGCGTCTCGATCACAGCGAGCGCTCGTAGTCGACGACGGCCTTGATCTGTTCGGGGGTCAACATCTCACCAAAGTGCGGCATGATGCCGTGACTGACCCCTCTGGTGCCATACGGCTTGCCCAGCTCGGCCGTGTTCGTGACCCAGTCGATCTGGTCGTTCTCGTCGGGGAACTGCCTGAGCGTGTCGCCCGCGGTGAGGTTGGGTCCGAAGGCGCCGCCTCCTTCGGTGCCCGGCTCGCCGTAGGAGAAGCCCTGGGTGTGGCATCGAGCGCAGTAGCCGTCGAAGAGGGTCTTGCCGTCCGTGCCGAGCGGCGCCGCTTGGGCGACGGCCTTCTCGGGTCCGATGGAGATCGAGTGGAGGTAGGCGATGAGGTCGGAGATCTGCTGGTCGTTCATCGGCCCGCCGCCGGCCAGGCCCCACGCCGGCATCGGTGTGTTCGCCCGGCCGTAGGTGATGATGCTCTGGATCTCGCTGTCGCGGTAGCGCAGGGTGACGGTGTTGAGGGGCGGACACTGCCACGTGACCTGCTTGGGCGGATTGGTTCCGGGCAACGAGTAGCTGGTCGAACCTCCGGTGCCGTTCACGCCGTGGCAGTTCGAACAGCCGAAGTGAGGAACCCGCGACCCGGGATCGCTCGGGGGCGGGGCAGGCGTGAACAGATCGTGGCCGCGCGCCACGGCTCGCTCGTCGAAACCCCGCTGGGCGCCGGCCTGGCGCGACGGTTCGCGCAGCCAGTACAGCGGTAGGCCGACGGCGAGCACGCCAAGGAAGATGAGCGACCACATCAGGTAGCGGTCGAGGCGGGGACCCTCCATGGCGTCGTCGTCCAGATACGGACGCCGATTCGGCGCCAGCTCGATCTCCGAACCGGGCTGGGCGGATCGGCGCGTGGTCGTGATGATGTAGACGAGCCACCCGGCGATGGCGACGGCCGCGATCGCGAAACCGATCTTCTGCTGGGTCGTAACTGCGAGGGTCAACGTCAGCCCGCCGATGCCTCGCCGTTGCAGTGAGGACCTTCAGCGTCCTGCCCCGTGGTGTTCGTGCCGATGGGCGGCCCGATGATGACGGTCTTCGTGTCGACGTACACGTTGCCACCTTGCACCGTGACGACGAACCGGTCCATGCCGCGGGGGGCAGGGCCACGCTTCTGCTCGCCGACGTGGTCGTAGCGCGATCCGTGGCAGGGGCACTCGAACCATTGCGAGCTCAGGCACCACGGCACGCGGCAGCCCAGGTGCACGCAGCGCTGGTAGAGGGCGACGACGCCCTGCTCCATGCCCGGGATGACCGGCGCCAGAGCCGTCACCTTCTCGGCCTTTGGCACGTCTTCCTTGGGATAGGCGTTGATGTAGAAACGTCCCTCGGGCGAATAGAAGGGCGTCTTGTTGTCCCGAATCTGAGCGAGGATGCTGTCGAGGCTGCCGGCGTTGATCTTCGACCCGAACCCACCGGACAGCTTCGGCCACAGGAAGGCGAGCAAGGAGCCGCCGAAGCCGGCCAAGCCCAGGGCGAAGGCGGCAACGATGCCACGGTTGAGGAACTGGCG
>CADDZP010000119.1 GCA_902812475.1 Actinomycetota bacterium
CGAATGAGCGAGCACCGAAGCGGAGCGGAGGAGCGCAGCTCCAATAAGCACAGAATGCCTCGTTCCGAGGCGTCGCCGGAGGCGACCCGATGGAACGTTTGAGCGGGCTCGACGCCAGCTTCTTGTACCTGGAGTCGCCGAACAACCACATGCACGTGGCGGCGACGATGACGTTCGACCCGTCGACGGTCGAGGGCGGCTACTCGTTCGACAAGGTGCGCGACCTCGTCCAGCGGCGCCTGCACCTCATCCCCCAGTTCACCCGCCGCCTGGCCCGGGTCCCCTTCGACCTGGCCCACCCCGTGTGGGTCGAGGACCCCGACTTCGACATCGACTACCACCTGCGGCGCATCGCCGTCCCTGCCCCGGGCAGCTACCACGAGCTCGCCGACCTCGCCGGTGACATCGCCAGCCGTCCCCTCGACCGCAGCCGGCCGCTGTGGGAGATCTACCTCGTCGAGGGCCTCGAAAACGGCCACATCGGCACGATCGCCAAGATGCACCACTCGACGATCGACGGCGTCTCCGGCGCCAACCTGATGGTGTACCTGTTCGACCTCGAGCCCAACCCGAGCGAGGAGCCAGAGGCCCCCGAGCGGGAAGCGGAGCACGTCCCGTCGGACGCCGAACTGCTCGCCTACGCCATGCGCTCGCGACTCAAGCGCCGGGCGTCGATGTTCTCGATCGTGCCCAAGGCTGCCCAGGCGGCGGTCAACGTCGTGCGCAACCGGCGGTCCTCCGACACCGTCAACCCGCCGGCGCCGCTGACGGCGCCGAGGACGCCCTGGAACGGCGCCATCACGCCCCATCGCAAGGTGGCGTATTCCATCGCCAGCTTGTCCGACGTCAAGGACATCAAGAACGCCTTCGGCACGACGGTCAACGACGTCGTCCTCGCCATGGTGGGCGGCGGTCTGCGCCGCTACCTCGAGCGCAAGGGCGAGCTGCCCGAGAAGTCCCTCGTCGCAACCGTGCCCGTCTCGGTGCGTCCGCCCGACGGCGAGGAGGACACGGGCGGCGGCGCCAACAAGGTGTCGGCCATGTTCACGTCGCTGGCGACTGACATCGCCGACCCCGTCGAGCGCCTGCACGCCATCCACGAGGTCACCAAGGGCGCCAAGGAGGAGCACAACGCCGTCGGCGCCGACATGCTCCAGAGCCTCACCGAGTTCGCCGCCCCCCGGCTCTTCGGCCTGGCCATGCGCTTCTACTCGGGCATGAAGCTCGCCAACCGCGGGCCGGTGATCCACAACCTGGTCATCTCGAACGTGCCCGGGCCGCCGTTCCCGCTGTACTTCGCGGGGGCCAAGCTGGTGTCGCTGTTCCCCATGGGGCCGGTCTTCGAGGGTGCGGGCCTCAACATCACCGTCATCAGCTACATGGACGACATCGACATCGGCCTCATGGTGGCCCGCGAGAGCATCCCCGACGTGTGGGACATGGCCGCCGACATCGAGGAGTCGCTGGCCGAGCTGAAGAAGGCGGCCGACGCCGCCACCTCGGCGGCCAAGGCCTGATTTGTCGCGGCAGCGGATTTGTAGCGGCCGCAAACCGGGAAGAAACTGAAACCATGGAATGGGCCTTCTTCGCCGTCGCTGTCGCGAGCTTCGTCACGACGGTCAATGCCATCCGCCCCGTGCCGTGGACTGTCCTCTCCATCGGGTCGTTCTTCGGTGGGTGGTTGGCCACCGAGCTCGCCATTCACCGGCTGTTGCTGCAGGTCGCCATCCTCGTGCTGTTCCCGCTCTTCGGGGGGCTGCACGGCTGGCAGGGCACTGTCGCGGTCGCTCTGGTGGGGGCGTCGATGATCGGCACCGTCTACCTCATCGCCATCGCCCGGGAGGCGGGCGAGGTGGCCGAAGCGGCCCTCGAGAAGGGCCTGGGCGACGACTACATGCAGCGCATCGACCCCGACCTGTCGGCGCGGTACGACCCGTCGATCCCGTGGCCCCGGCTGCTCCTCCCGTTCCGCATGGGCCTGCCCGAGGTCGAGCGCATCAAGAACGTGAGCTACGGCCCCCACGGGTGGCGCAACAAGCTCGACATCTATCGACACACGGACCATCCCACGAACGCGCCGATCCTGTTCCAGATCCACGGCGGCGGGTGGGTGCTCGGCAGCAAGGACGAGCAGGGCATCCCGCTCATGCAGCACCTGGCGTCCCGCGGCTGGGTGTGCTTCGCCGCCAACTACCGCCTCGGTCCGCGGTCGCGGTTCCCGACCATGCTCGTCGACCTGAAGACGGCGCTGGCGTGGGTCAAGGAGCACGCCGCCGAGTACGGCGGCGATCCGAACTTCGTCGTCGTGACGGGCGGGTCCGCCGGCGGGCATCTCACCGCCCTGGTCGCGCTGACCCAGAACGACCCCGAGTACCAGCCCGGCTTCGAGTCGGCCGACACGAGCGTGTACGCGGCGGTGCCGTACTACGGCGTCTACGACTTCACCGGGCGCAACAACGTGCGCGGCAGACAGGGCGAGCGGGGCATGCGGATGTTCCTCGAGCGGGCCGTCATGCCGACCAAGCTGGCCGACGACCCGGACGGGTGGGCGAAGGCGTCACCGCTCGACCGCATCACCGCCGATGACCCGCCGATGTTCGTCATCCACGGCCACAACGACACGCTCGTGCCCGTGGGCGAGGCCCGCTACTTCGTCGAGAAGCTTCAGGCGACCGTCCGCGAACCGCTCGTCTACGCCGAGCTGCCGGGGGCCCAGCACGCCTTCGACATCTTCCCGTCGATCCGCACCGCCCACATCATCCGGGCCATCGAGCGCTACGTCGACTTCATGTACACCCGGTACCGTGCCGGCTCCCGACGCGGATCCGAGCGCGGAGAGGTGGTGGCATCGTGAGCGAGCGAAGCGAGCGAACCAATGTGAAACGCGAGACGACTCATCGGCAGCCGGTGAAGGCGGCGCACCGATGAGAGTCGTCGTCGACAGAGATCTGTGCGAGAGCAACGGCGTGTGCGAAGGCCTGGTGCCAGAGGTGTTCCAGATCAACGACGAGGACGAGCTCGACATCCTCCAGGAACACCCCGACGAGTCGCTGCGGGCCAAGGTCCTGGACGCCGTTCGGTCCTGTCCCAAGCAGGCCCTGTCGATCGAAGAGGACTGATCCCGGCTCGCTGGCTAAAGTAGAACGCGTTCTATGTCTGACGCGTTGCTCGACAAGCTGCGGGGGTTGGTGGGGAAGCCTGCGGGCCCGCCGTTCCGGGCGTGGGACGCCGTGAACCAGGCCATGATCCGGCACTGGTGTGACGCCGTGGGTGACACCAATCCCATCTACACCGACCCGGTCGAAGCAGCGGCCTCGGTGCACGGGCAGATCGTGGCCCCGCCGACGATGCTGCAGGCCTGGACGATGAAGGGGCTCGTCCCCCCGCCGTCCGACGGCGACGGCGCCCAGGCCGAGCTCATGGCGCTCCTCGATGGAGCCGGGTTCACGTCCGTCGTCGCCACCAACTGCGAGCAGGAGTACACGCGCTACCTCCACATCGGCGACGAGCTGACCGCCGAGTCGGTGATCGAGGATGTGTCGCCCGAGAAGCACACGGGCCTGGGCGACGGTCACTTCATCACCACGCGGACCGACTTCCGCGATCAGAACGGTGACACGGTCGGCACCATGCGCTTCCGGATCCTCAAGTTCAAGCCGCCCGAGAAGCAGGAGAAGAAGGTGCCGCGGCCGGCACCGCCTCGCAACCAGGACAACGCCTTCTTCTGGGAGGGCGTCGACCGGGGTGAGCTCCTGATCCAGCGGTGCAGCGCCTGTGGCCGGCTGCGGCACCCGCCGCGGCCCATGTGCCCGAACTGCCAGTCCCTCGATTGGGACACCGTGAAGTCGACCGGCAGGGGCGAGGTCTTCAGCTTCATCATCCCGCACTATCCGCAGGTGCCGTTCCTCGACTACCCCTACGTCGTGGCGGTCGTCGCCCTCGAAGAGGGCACTCGCCTGATCTCCAACGTGATCGACATCGACCCCCACGCCGTCGAGATCGGCATGCCCGTCGAGGTGCGCTTCACCAAGGTCGACGACGAGCTCACGCTGCCGCTGTTCGCTCCGGTGAAGGCCTGAAGGCGTGAGGCCATGAAGTCGCTGACCTATGCCGACGTGGCCGAGGGCGACGAGCTCCCTGCGCTCGACGTGCCCATCACCCGGACGGCGATCGTGGCGGGCGCCATCGCGTCCCGCGACTACCAGGACGTCCACCACGATCCCGAGCTGGCCAAGGAGCGCGGCTCGAAGGACGTCTTCATGAACATCCTGACGACCAACGGCTACGTCGGCCGCTTCGTCACCGACTGGGCCGGCCCCAACGCCGTCCTGAAGAAGGTCGCCATCCGCCTGGGCGCGCCCAACTACCCGGGCGACACCATGCGGATGACCGGCCGGGTGACGAGGAAGACAGACGGCGAGGTCGAGGTGGCGCTGAAGGGCGCCAACAGCCTGGGCGACCACGTCACCGGGACCGTCACGCTCGTTCTGCCGTCATGACCGGGACGCTCGCCGGAAAGGCGGCCATCGCCGGCATCGGCGCCACCGAGTTCTCCAAGGACTCCGGCCGCACCGAGCTGCGCCTGGCCACCGAGGCGGTCAAGGCCGCCCTCGACGACGCCGGGCTGGCACCGTCCGACGTCGACGGCATGGTCACCTTCACCATGGACAGCAACGACGAGATCGAGATCGCTCGCAGCGTCGGCATCGGCGAGCTGACGTTCTTCAGCCGCATCCACCACGGCGGGGGCGCGGCGTGCGGCACGGTCCACCAGGCGGCGATGGCCATCGCCACGGGCGTGGCCGAGGTCGTCGTCTGCTACCGGGCGCTCAACGGCCGGTCCTGGAGCCGCTTCGGCGCCGGCGTGCAGCGTCGCCAGCCGATCCCCAACGCCGACGGCGTGCACTACGGCTGGCTCGTCCCGTTCGGTCTGCTCACGCCGGCCCAGTGGGTGGCCATGTTCGCCCAGCGGTACATGCACGTCTACGGCGCCAGCAGCGTCGACCTCGGTGCCGTCGCCGTGGCCGACCGCCGCCATGCCGCGAACAACCCGAGCGCCTGGTTCTACGAGCAGCCCATCACCATCGAGGACCACCAGGCGTCGCGCTGGATCGTGGAGCCGCTGCACCTTCTCGACTGCTGCCAGGAGAGCGACGGGGCCGTCGCCATGGTCGTGACGAGCGTGGAACGGGCCCGTGACCTCCGACAGCCGGCGGCGGTGATCGCCGCTGCCGCCCAGGGCGCCGGTCCCGACCAGGAGTCGATGACCAGCTACTACCGCGACGACATGACCGGCCTGCCCGAGATGGGCGTCGTCGCCCGCCAGCTGTGGGCCCAGTCGGGGCTCGGCCCCGAAGACGTCCGCACCGCCGTGCTCTACGACCACTTCACGCCGTTCGTCTTGGTCCAGCTCGAGGAGTTCGGCTTCTGCGACCGGGGCGAAGCCAAGGACTTCATCGCCGGCGGCGCCATCGAGATCGGCGGCCGTCTGCCCGTCAACACCAACGGCGGTCAGCTCGGGGAGGCGTACGTCCACGGCATGAACGGGATCAGCGAAGGCGTGCGCCAGGTGCGGGGAACGTCGGTCAACCAGGTCGGCGGCGACGGTGCGGTCCTCGTCACGGCCGGCACCGGCGTGCCCACGTCCGGACTCATCCTGACGTCGGACAACTGATGAAGCTCGTCTACACGCCCGAGCAGGAGGCGCTGCGCGACGAGCTGCGCGTCTACTTCAAGGGCCTGCTGCCGCCGGAGGTGGCGGCTCAGATCCACTTTGGCGAGTCCGGCGGCGAGATGTACCGCAAGGTCATCCGCCAGATGGGCAAGGACGGCTGGCTGGGGATCGGCTGGCCCAAGGAGTACGGCGGCCAGGGCCGGTCGGCCGTCGACCAGTTCATCTTCTTCGACGAAGCCGTGCGGGCCGGCGCCCCGGTGCCGCTGGTGACCCTGAACACCGTCGGGCCGACGCTGATGGTCTTCGGCACCGACGAGCAGAAGGATCGCTTCCTGCCGTCCATCCTGCGGGGCGAGTGCCACTTCGCCATCGGCTACACCGAACCCGGCGCGGGCACCGATCTGGCCTCGCTGCGCACGCGGGCCGTGCGCGACGGCGACGAGTACGTCGTCAACGGCAACAAGGTCTTCACCACCGGCGCCCACGACGCCGACTTCATCTGGCTGGCGTGCCGCACCGACCCCGACGCCCCCAAGCACAAGGGCATCTCCATCCTGCTCGTCGACACCTCGCTGCCGGGCTACAAGGTCACGCCGATCATCACCGTGGCCGACGGCCGCACCAACGCCACGTACTTCGACGACGTCCGCGTGCCGGCCACCATGCTCGTCGGCGGGGAGAACAACGGCTGGAAGATGATCACGACCCAGCTCAACCACGAGCGGGTCGCCCTGTCGCCGCCGGGCCGCCTCGAGCGCCGGGCCCTCCTGGTGCGTCAGTGGGCGCAGGAGACGACGCTGCCCGACGGCGGACGGGTCATCGACGAGGAGTGGGTCCAGGTCGCCTTCGCCCGCGTGCACGCCAAGTTGGAGGCCAACCGGCTGATGAGCCTGCAGGTCGTGTCCGAGATCGAGCACGGCCAGGTGAACCCGGCCGACGCCTCGTCGGTCAAGGTCTACGGCAGCGAGGTGTCGATCGAGATCTACGGCCTGCTGTCCCAGATCCTGGGCGCCCAGGGCTCACTGCAGGAGGGGTCGCCCGGCGCCCTCGTCAAAGGCGAGATCGAGAAGTCGTGCCGGCAGGCGCTCGTCAACACCTTCGGCGGCGGCGTCAACGAGGTCCAGCGCGAGATCATCGCCATGGCCGGTCTCAACATGCCGCGGGTGCCGCGCTAGTTCTCCCGTTCTTGGCGCAGAAATGCCCCCGATTCCGAACATTTCTGCGCCCAGAATGCGGGGGGACGCTCTAGGTGGAACGCGTTCTAGTTTCGCAGTAGCCTTTCGGCATGGCTGAACCCGTGATCGTCGAGGCCGCCCGCACGCCGATCGGCAAGCGCAACGGCTGGCTGTCGAGCCTGCATCCCACCGAGCTGCTGTCCGCAGCGCAGATCGAGGTGGTGAAGCGGGCCGGGATCGACCCGGGCGACGTCGAACAGATCGTGGGCGGCTGCGTCACCCAGGCGGGGGAGCAGGGCGCCAACGTCACCCGCAACGCCTGGCTCTCCGCCGGTCACCCCTTCGAAGTGGCGGCCACGACCGTCGACTGCCAGTGCGGTTCGGCGCAGCAGGCCAACCACCTCATCGCCGGGCTCATCGCCGCCGGCGCCATCGACATCGGCATCGGCTGCGGCGTCGAGGCCATGAGCCGGGTGGGCCTCGGCGCCAACGTGCTCAACGGGCCCGGCTCGCCCCGCATCGAGAGCTTCGCCTACGAGTCACCCGACCAGTTCACGGCGGCCGAGCGCATCGCCCAGAAGCGGGGGATCACCCGCGACGACGTCGACGCCCTCGCCCTGAGCTCACAGCAGAAGGCGGCGCGGGCGTGGGAGGAGGGCCGCTTCGAGCGCGAGATCATCCCCATGGAGATCGGTGGCGAGGTGGTCCGCAAGGACCAGGGTCCTCGGGAGACGACCAAGGAGGGGCTGGCCAAGCTCAACCCCGTCCTGCCCGACGGCATCCACACCGCCGGCAACAGCTCCCAGATCTCCGACGGCGCCGCCGCCGTCCTCTGGATGTCGGCCGACAAGGCCAAGGCGCTCGGCGTCAAGCCTCGGGCCCGCGTGCTGGCCCAGGCCCTCGTCGGCTCCGACCCCTACTACCTCCTCGACGGTCCGCCCGAGGCCACGCAGCGGGTCCTCGACAAGGCGGGGATGACGAAGGACGACATCGACTTCTTCGAGGTGAACGAGGCCTTCGCCTCCGTCGCCCTCTCGTGGGCCAGCGTGATCGAGCCCGACATGGACAAGGTCAACGTGAATGGCGGCGCCATCGCCCTGGGCCATCCCGTCGGTGCCACCGGCAGCCGCCTGATCACCACCGCCCTGCACGAGCTCGAGCGCTCCGACAAATCGGCGGCGCTCGTCACCATGTGCTGTGGCGGCGCGCTGGCGACGGGCACGATCATCGAACGCATCTAGATGGCGCAGGCCCCCGCTGAGTCCAAGCGGGCCCGCAACCAGGCCGCCCGCCGCGAGCGCGTGATCGCCGCCGCCGTCGAGCTGGCGTCAGACGGCGGCTACGACGCCGTGCAGATGCGTGACGTGGCCGCCCGCGCCGACGTCGCCCTCGGCACGCTGTACCGCTACTTCCCCTCCAAGGACCACCTGCTGATCGCCTGCTTGGCCGACCAGGTCTCGGCCCTGCAGCGCCGGCTGCTCCAGAAGCCGCCCCGGGGGACGAGCGCCGCCGAGCGCGTCGTCGACGTGCTGCGCAGAGCGAGCCGGGCGCTGGAGCGCGAGCCCGAGCTCACCGCCGCCATGGTCAGCGCCCTCTCGTCGGCGGACCAGTCCGTGGCCGAGGCCAAGCAGGAGGTCAGCGACATCCTGGCGTCGGTCATCGTCAACGCCGTGGAACACGACGTCCTCCCGCAGGGGGAGGACGTCGTCAGGGTGCTGGGCCACGTGTGGTTCGCGGCGCTGGTGTCCTGGGTCGGCGGGATGGCGCCGACGGGCCAGATGGGCGACGACCTCGAGATCACCGCCCGCCTGATCCTGGACCGTTAGGGACGAGCTAGTGGCCTGCGGGGGCGCTGCCGTTCTTGTCGCCGGAGCGCTGGCCGACCATCAAGGCGTTGCCGTCCTTGCTGAGGACGAGGGTCGGCTTGCCCGCCTGGAGCTGCGACGCGTCCTTGACGCCCCGGTACTTGGTGTCCGGCGTCAGCTTGACGCTGACCTTCTTGCCGTCGGGGCGGGTGATGGTCAGGGTGTTGTCGGAGACGCCGTCCTCCTTGCCCCGGTCGTAGGTGACGTTCTGGAAGCCATTCTTGCCGCGGACGATGAGGTCGCCGTGGACGACGCGGCGCAGGACACCGTTGGCCCGGTGGGCACGGCCGTTGGCGGGCGCCTGCTGGCCGCTCGGCGCGGTGGTGGGGGCCGCCGGCGACGTGTCGCTGGTCTGGGCCCAGGCGTAGGCGCCGCCGCCCAAGAGCGCACCGACGAGGACGAGTACGGCGAGGTTGCGTTTGAGCATCGGGTGGGACTCCTGCCTTCCGTTGGGGTGATCTCCAAATGGTCGACCCAGCCGGTAAGCAGGGGATCAGGCAGGTGTCAGGGATCTGTTATGGGGCTACCCTCGGGGTTCTCCTGGGGTGCGAGCGCCGGAGCACGGACGTGTGAAGGGGGCAAACGGTGCGCTCGATAAGGGTGGCGGCGCTGGTGCTCGCCATGATGCTGGTGAGCAG
>CADDZP010000120.1 GCA_902812475.1 Actinomycetota bacterium
CGGTCCGCGTCGGCGAAGTGCAAGCACTCAACACGCGGTGAGGGAGAAGCGATGTCGATGAGTCCACCAATGACGCGGATGCCGACTCGACCGACTGGGATGCCGAGCCGGTCCGGGCCTCGTGCCAACGGCATCCGGGTCGCTCCGGCGAAGCGTCAGCGGAGCCTGCCGCTTGTCGCTGTCGGCGTGCTCTTGGTCGTGGGCTTCGGGCTGGCGGCTGCGGTCGTTCAGATGCGTACTGCACATCGAACCGCGGTGTTGGCGGTCAGCCGGCCAGTTGCGATCGGCCAGCAGATCCAACCGACCGACCTGTCGACGGTTCGCATCTCGGTGGATCCCGCGCTGCGGCCGGTGCGCGCGACGGAGATCTCCAGCGTCGTCGGCCATTCCGCAGCGGTTCAGCTTGTTCCGGGGTCGCTCGTGACTCAGGGTGCCGTCGCCGACAGCTCGAGGCTGCAGAAGGGCAAGGTCGTCGTGGGCTTGGCCCTCAAACCGGGCCAGCTGCCGGCTGGCACGTTGCGGGTTGGTGATCAGGTGTTGCTCATCTCGACCGGCGCGTCATCGAAGAGCGCCAACGGCGACTCAGCTGCCGACCAGGGCACCGTGCTCGTGCGCCAAGCGACGGTCTACGGGCTGGGCTCGGCTGCGCGAAGCGCGGACAGTTCGAGCACGATCTCGATCGTCGTCGACGAAGCCGACGCGCCGGCGGTCGCCGCGGCCGGCGCCGCCGGTCAGGTCAGCCTCGTTCTTCGGGCGGCGTCATGAGCATCGTCGCGTTCGCGTCGGCGAAGGGCTCGCCCGGCGTGACGACGACAGCGGTCGCAGTCGCGGGGTCATGGCCCGCCGAACGACGGGTCTTGCTCGCAGAGTTCGATCCCGCCGGTAGCGATCTCGTCCCGAGGTTCGCACTCCATCGCGACCCCGGAGTGGTCGAGCTCGGCTCTGGGCATCGCCGGGGACTGACGCCCGAGTCCATCTGGGCACACACCCAAACCCTTCCCGGCGGGGTTCCGGCGCTCGTCGGACCCACGTCGCCGGAGCAGGCGCTGGCGCTGCGCGAGTTCTGGACGGCCGCCGGCCCGGCCCTTGCCACCCTCCCCGACACAGACGTCATCGTCGACTGCGGGCGACTGGCTCCGGACTCCCCGGTCCTTGATGTGCTCCGCCACGCCGCCATTGTGGTTTTGGTCGCGCACCCCACCTTCGAGGGCATCAGCCATCTGCGTGCCCGGCTTGGTCGCCGGCTCGCGGCCACGTGCAGCGTCGTGGTCCTTGTCGGCGATCGACCGTATTCGGCGACCGAGGTGGGCGACGTCATCGAAGCCGACGTTGCTGCCGTCCTCGCGGATGACCCCCGTGCCGCGGCCCTCCTCTGCGGCAAGGCCGGCAATCCCGGGACGCTGCGCCGGTCTGCACTCATGCGGACGGCTGGCGCGTTGAGCCACTGGCTCTCCGCGGTGGTGCGCACCGGACCTCCCGCTTCCGCAATGACGACCGCGACGACCGGCTCCGCTCCGTCTCGTCTCCAGGAGGTGTCCCGATGAAGGCGCAACGCCGGGTGATCGACGAGCGCCGTCCGCGGCCCGTACGCAAACCGCGACCGGCGCCCAGTGAGCTCAACCTCGACTTCGTGCGCGAACTCCGCCAGGTCGTCGCCACCGGCCTCAGCGCCAGACGCCAGGACGATGAGGTGACGGGGCGCCCGGCGATGAGCCCCGAGGATCAGCGGCAGTACGCGTGGCAGCTGATCAGCGATGCGCTGGCTTCGGAGGCGCACGACCGCGTTCAGGCCGGCGAACAGCCGCTCGAGATGGCGGACGAGGACCGCATCGCGCAGGCCGTCTACGACGCCCTCTTCGGGCCGCTCGGCCCGGTCCTCGGCCAGCTCCTGGAGGATGCGTCGATCACCGACATCCACGCCAATGGCTTCGACCGCGTGTGGGTCATTCGCGCCGACGGCAGCAAGGAGCCGGGACCGGCGATCGCGGCCAGTGATGCGGAGATGACCGAACTCATCCGCAACGCGGCAGCGAGGGCCGGCTTGGGTGAGCGCCGCTTTGATGCCGGCAGTCCGCAGCTGGATTTGCGCTTGCCAGATGGAAGCCGAGTGTCCGCCGTCCGCGAGCTGTCGGCTCGACCGGTCCTCTCCATTCGCCGTCACCGCTTCATGCGGGTCACCCTCGCCGACCTGCGTCAGGCGGGGACCGTCGACGTCGGCCTCGAGGAGTTCCTTCGCGCCGGAGTGCTCGCCGACAAGAACTTCATCATCAGCGGGGCGACCGGTGTGGGGAAGACGACATTGCTTCGCGCTATGGCCGACGGCATCCCCGCCAACGAGCGCATCCTCACGATCGAGAACACGCTCGAGCTGGGGCTCGATCAGTTTCCCGACGTTCATTCCGACGTCGTTGCCTTCGAAGCTCGCGAACCCAACACCGAAGGTGAGGGCGCGGTGACGATGGCCGAACTCGTCCGGCGGTCACTCCGCCACGCTCCCGACCGGGTGATCGTCGGCGAGGTGCTCGGTGACGAGATCGTGCCCATGCTGAACGCCCTGTCGCAGGGAAACGCCGGCAGCATCTGCACCATCCACGCCAACTCGTCCGAGGGCGTGTTCCGCCGTATCGCCACGTACGCGGTGCAGAGCCCCGAGCACCTCGATCTGGTGGCGACCAATCAGCTCATCGCAGGAGCGATCGACTACGTGGTCTTCATGTCCTCGAGCTACGAGGAGGGGCCCGCTGGCCGGTACCGCCATCGCTTCGTGTCATCGGTTCGCGAAGTGGTCGACGCCGACGACCGCCTGGTCGTCTCCAACGAGATCTTCCGACCCGGCCCGGACGGACGCGCCGTGCCGGGGTCGCCCGCTCGGTCCCTCGACGACGTCATTGCCGCTGGCTTCGACGAGTCCCTCTTCGACCGGGCCCAAGGCTGGTGGGACGAGTGACCGCGTTGGCACTCGCGGCCGGCGTCGGGTGCGGCGTCGGCTTCATCCTCGTCGTGCTCGGCCTGCGGGGGACGTCGCCGAAGCCAGAGCGCGTCAGCACCCGCCGCCCCGGCGAGCGGGAAGCGGAGTTGCGTCGCATCGCCATCTCCGCCGCAGTGGGTCTCATCGTGGCCCTCGCTACGCGCTGGCCGGTGGGGGGCGTTCTGGCAGGGGTCCTCGTCGCAAGTTGGAAGGGCCTGTTCGGTCAGAAGGCCGCGGCCAACGGCGAGGTCGAGCGCATCGAGGCCATCGCAGCGTGGACCGAGATGTTGCGGGACACGATGGCGGCCGCTGCCGGTCTCGAGCAGGCAATTGCGGCGACCGCTCCGGTCGCCCCCAAACCGATCGCCCCACAAGTGCGAGCGCTGGGTGCCCGTCTCGAATCTCGAGAGTCGACTCTTGCCGAAGCGCTGACCCTGTTCGCGCAGGAGCTCGCTGACCCGACCGCCGATCTCGTCATCGCCTCTTTGGTTCTCGCTGCGGAACGCCGTGCGCGCAATCTCGGCTCGCTCCTCGGTGCCCTCGCCAGCTCGGCGAGGGAGGACGCGGCCATGCGCATGCGAGTGGAAGCGGGGCGATCGGGCGTCCGGACCTCGGCGCGGATCATCACCATCTTCAGCATCGCTCTGGCCGGAGTCTTGGCCGTGCTGCAACACAAGTTCCTCGAGCCCTATGACACACCCCAGGGCCAACTGGTTCTCGTCTTCATCGGGTGCGTGTTCGGGATCGGCTTCTTCTGGCTCGGGAAGATGGGCCGTTACACATCCCCGGAGAGGTTCCTGACCGGACTTCGCCGCCCCGCGGTGGGTGCACCGTGACAGCCGTCGTGGTCGGCGCAGGGATCGGGCTCGGCGTGTTCCTTGTTGGCCGCGGGCTGCGGCCCACGCGGATGCCTCTCGCTGTCGCGCTCGAGCGGGCCGAGCGAGCCGCCGAGACAGAGTCCGAAGCCGATCGAAGCTTCGCCGCTCGTGGGTCTGACGTTGGTCGGGCGATCACCGAGGCGTTGGAGAAGGCAGGCCTTCCCGCCGCGTCCGGTAGGCAGGACGCCGCGATCGTCGGCAAACCCCTCGAACGCTTCTATCTCGACAAGATCGTGTTGTCGATCGCCGGCTTCGTTGCTCTGCCCGCGGTGGCCGCCGCTGCCGGGCTGAGCGGCGCTGGCATCTCGCTTGCCCTTCCGCTCTGGGCATCGCTCGTGTGCGGTGTCCTCGGTTTCTTCGTCCCCGACGTGCTCATCCACGGTGAGGCGGCCCAGCGCCGGCGCAGCTTCCGCCATGCCTTTGGCGCTTTCTTGGACTTGGTCGCCATCAACCTGGCTGGCGGCGCCGGTGTCGAGAGCGCACTCGATGACGCCGTACGCGTCGGCAACGGCTGGGCGTTCACCCGTCTCGCCGACACCCTTGATCACGCTCGCCTGGCGGGCCAGACGCCATGGGAGGGCCTTGGACACCTCGGTCGCGACCTCGGCGTGAACGAGTTGTGCGAGCTTTCATCGAGCCTCGTCCTCGCTGGCGGCGAGGGCGCCAAGGTCCGCGAGTCGCTCACGGCCAAGGCCGTGTCGATGCGACGTCATCAGGCCGCGGAGGCCGAGAGCAAGGCACAAGAGGCCTCGCAGAAGATGACGTTCCCGACCGCCGCGATGCTCTTCGGCTTCTTCATCTTTCTCACCTACCCGTCAGTCGTTCGGATTTCGAGCGGTCTCTAACGAGAAACAACGAAAGGACACTCCCATGCTCACCAGCCTGATGTATTCGGTGCCCGAGCTCATCCCCGTGGCACTGGTCGTCGGCGCGCTGGACCGGCGCTTCTCCCGCGGACCCGGCGAGAACGGTTACTCCACCGAGACCATCCTCATCACCGGCGGCCTCGTGCTGCTCGCCATCGCCGTGCTCGTCATTCTCTATCCCAAGGTCACTGGGACCGCGAACAACATCAACACCACCCCGCCGACGGTTCCGTAAGGCTCTCGCTCGGAGGGACTGGGCGGTGCACGGGCGTCTGCACGGAGAGTCGGGGTCGACGGCGGAGCTCGTCGTCGTGTTTCCACTCGTCATGTTGCTCCTCCTCCTCGTCTTCCAGTTCGCCCTCTGGTACCACGCCACCCACGTGGCCCAGGCCGCCGCCCAGGAAGGGGCGCGGGTCGCTCGCATGGCGATTCCCGCGGGCTCAGCTCCTGGTGCCGAGCAGCTGCAGGCCGACGCCGGTGGCGACCACGCCCGGGACTTCATCGCTGGCATGGGAGCGTTCGACAACAAGACGGTCACCGATTCCTGGGACCCGGCGACGGACGTGGTTCACGTGACGGTCTCCGGAACGGCGCCGAGCCTCGTCCCTGGCTTCAGGCTGGCGATCAGCGAGCACTCCGAGGGCAGGCGTGAGAAGTTCCGGCCGGAGAATGCGCCATGAGGGCCGGTCGTGACGATGGCTCGACGGTGGTCGAGGTCACGGTGTTCGTGCCGGTCTTGCTCATGTTCCTGCTGCTGGTGGTGGGCATGGGTCGGCTGGCGTCGACCCGGGCCGACGTCGACGGAGCCGCACGGGACGCTGCCCGTGCGGCCTCGTTCCAGCGCGACGCAGATGTCGCGCTCCAAGCAGCCCAGGGCGCGGCGACCGCAGCGTTGTCCGATCGCGGCGTGCTTTGCCAGAACCTCGACGTCCGGTTCGACGCAGCGCACACTGACTTCACCGCCGGGGGGAGCGTCGCAGTCGACGTCAACTGCACGGTGCGGCTCGACGAGGCTATGGTCGTCGGCTTTCCCGGCACCAAGACGCTCACCGGTCGCGCCGTCGCTCCCATCGACGTGCACAGAGGCGGCGCCTGATGGATGCATGGCGACACGACGAGCGGGGCGAGATCACGGCGTTCTTGGTGCTGATCTTCTTCGCCCTGTTCGCCTTAGGAGGCCTCGTGTACGACGGCGGGAACGCGCTGGCGGCCAAACGTCGGGCGATGAACGAGGCCCAGGCGGCTGCGCGCGCCGGTGCCGATCAGGTCGATGAGACGCTCTACCGGCGCACCGGCGAGGTCCTCGTCGACTGTGGGAGCGCCACTGACGCCGCATATCGGTATCTCCAACAACACACGGCACACTTTCCGGGGTCGGACGCCACATGCCCCGACACACGGTCGGTCAAGGTGACGGTCGCCTTCAGACAGCCCATGGGCATGCTCGGCATCGTCAACGTCACGACGCTCGACATCACCGGGGAGGGCGTTGCCCGCAATGCCCACGGGATCGTCGCGGAAGGACAGTAACGGTGAACACCCCGCGGACTCGTATCAACGTATTGAAGGACCTGCTGCGGGGGCTGACGGCGTTGAGTGTTCTTGCCGGGCTGGTGGCCGGCGTGCCCGCAGCTCTTGCCGTTGTGGCCGGTTGGCCACTCCCACGCGCTGTCCCGCACTTCGACGCCATCGGCCGAGCGCTTTCCCAGACCGACATGCCCGATGGCGTGCTCGTCAAGGGGGCGGCATGCGTGTGTTGGCTGGCGTGGGCCGCGCTCATGGTCTGTGTGGTCGTCGAACTCATTGCCTGGCTTCGCTGCTCCACGGCTCGGCGGCTTCCGTTCCTCGGGCCGTTCCAGGTGTCGGCGGCGCGCCTGGTCGCATCGGCCGTGCTGCTCTTCTCTTCCTTCGCCGGGCTGGTCCATCCTGCGGCAGCGGCCTCCCTGCACCCGGCAGGGCTGGCCGCGGTGCACATGACGAGCACGCGCGGCCAAAACCGTTTGTCGATCGCCGACGCCGCGGAGTCAGGTCCAGAAGCCACGGTTGTCTCGCCCGGAACGCCCGAGACGCCGATGCCGGCGGGCGCCAAGCACTACACCGTGCAGCCCGACCGGGGCCGCCGCTACGACACGTTGTGGAGTCTCGCCGAACGCCACCTCGGGGATCCTCGTCGGTGGACGGAGATCGCCAACCTGAACCAGGGTCGCGTATCGGCAGGGCACCGGTTCCGCAACCCGCACTGGATCTTCGCCGGAGAGCAGCTCGTGATGCCGGCCGACGCGGTCGGGCTTGACGCCGTGCCGGCGGGACAGCGACCGGCGCCGTCGGTCACGCAACCGCCCGTTGACCCCGTCCCCGCGGAACAGCGAGCGCCCGCGGCCACTGACCAAGCGCCGAGTACTGCGTCTTCGTCGGTCGACATGCGGGTTCTGCCGGATGGACACAGCCAGCGGGAGGCAGCGGTGAAGTCGCCGCAGGGCTGGCGCCTCGTCCATGTCGTGAGCGATCTCGTCCCGGCCCGCGTGTCGGTCGCTGAGGGCATCGGCGGCGGCATCCTCGCCGCGGGTGCGATCGCCATGCTCGAGAGCAGGCGCCGAACTCGTCAGCGCAGACGGCTGGCAGGCGGGCCTTGCCTCGTCCCCGACGAAGAGCTGGCGGCGACCGAGCTGGCCCTGCGCGTCGCGGCCGACGTCGACGGAGCAGAGCTGGTGGCGGCTGCGCTCAAGCTGGTGGAGCGAGCCGCCTCGCCGTCCGACGTGCTCGGTGTTCGCCTCGGCCGCCGACAAGTGACCATCCGGTTCTGCAGCGCTCCTTTGGAGATCACGCCGCCGTTCCGGCTCGTGGGTGACGACTGGGTGTTGCCCCGGCGAGCCATCACAACAGCGCTGCTGGGGGAACTGGGCGACCGCCCCGCCGTCGACCTTCCACTCATCACACTGGGCGCAACCGACGACGACGACACCGTCCTTCTCAATCTGCGTGCGTCGACGGTGACGTCGGTCGTCGGCAGTCGCGAAGTGGTGCTCGCGTTCCTCGCCGCCGCCGCGACCGAGTTGGCGACAGCACGCTGGCTGCAGTCGGGAAGGCTCCTGCTCGTTGGTGTCGTCGAGGACCTCGCCGGGCTCCCCGGCGTGACCGTCGTGCCCGCTGTGGGACATGTCGGTGAACTTCGATCCGGGGATGTGGTTGTTTCGGCCGAACCACCGGGGCGGTTGGCCGACGCCATGCCAGCGGGCAGTTCGCTTCTCGCTGTCGGGCCCATGCCGGGCCCGAGGTGTCGGCTGATCATCGGAGACGGACGCCTCGAAGCGAACGTCTTGGACGCGGTCGTCCGGCCACAGACGCTTGCTCCTGAGAGCGTCGCCGACATCGGCGAGCTCCTCGAGCCGGTTGCCGAACCCGCCGGCCACGTCGCGGTCGAAGAAGAGGTCGCTGATGAAGACGTGCCCCCGGCGACCTCGGCGCCCGTTGTCCCCTTGACCGTCGGCGACGCCATGAACGCCGCCGTGTCAGCGGAGGACATCGGCCCGCCTGAAATCGATGTTCGCGTTCTCGGGCCCGTCGACATCGTCGGTGCCGACAAGCCCTTGGCGAGGGCCAAGAGCGTGGAGCTGATCGTGTACCTCGCAATGCATCGGCAAGCGATCGTGGATGCCGATCGCCTGCGCGAAGCCTTGTGGCCGGGCCGTCCGCCGGGGACGACGCTGTACACGACCGCGTCGGTTGCAAGGAACCACCTCGGTCGGGGGTCCGACGGCGAGCTCCACTTGCCGCTGGTGGCGAACGGCGAGCGCGTGTATCGGCTCGGAGGTGCCGTGGGCTCGGACTACGCACGGTTTGCCGACTACGTGCACCGTGCCAAGAGCGAGCCGCCGATGCAAGCGCGGGCCAGCTTGCGAGCCGCGTTGCAGCTGGTGCGTGGCCGGCCGTTCGACGTGTCGACTCGAGGGTACGAATGGGCCCACGTCGAAGGCTTCATCACGTGCATCGAGAACGAGGTGGCGACGGCGGCGCATCAGCTGGCCCGGCTGTGCCTCGAGGCGGGCGACGCCGACGGCGCCAGGTGGGCGACGCGACGAGGGCTGCGCGCCTGTCCCGGTCACGAACAGCTTTTTCGCGACGAGATGGAGGCAGCGGACCTCGAGGGAAACACCGCCGGTGTACAAGCGCTGATGACAGAGCTGCGCCACATCGTGGAAGAGGACTCGCCCTTGGACAGCCTCCATCCCGAAACGGTCAGCCTCTACACAACGCTGACGTCTCGCGAACGGGCGGCCCGGCTGACGGCCTGAGTCGTGACCGTCGTTTCAAGTGCTCGTGTGGTTGTTCTACATCGGACATAGCGGGGCGAGTCGGACGCCGCAACAGCCATACGAGCGCTCGAGATTCAGCTCACAAGGAGGGCGGAGGCTCGCCGCCCGGCCAGATGCGGATGGCGACGCGGCGGACGTGGGCGGGGACCAAGGCGTAGCCGTAGCGGCTGGCGGCGAGCACGTAGGCGGAGATGACCATGGCGAGCAGGGCGAAGGCGACCCAGCGGGCCCGGTCGTTGTGGCCGGCGCCGGGGAGGATGGCCTTGACCGGAGCCGAGGGCAGCGGCGGAGCGAGGTCGGCGGTGACGGGCGGCGGGGG
>CADDZP010000121.1 GCA_902812475.1 Actinomycetota bacterium
CGTCGTGACGTGCCAGATGGGCCTGATGTTCGTGGAGGATCGCACGGCGGCCGTCGCCGAGATGCGCCGCGCGCTCGTCCCCGGCGGACGCGTCGTCGTGTTCTCCATGCACGACCCGGCCGCCGTCGCCGACCTCCTCCGTGCTGCTGGCTTACGTGACATCGACGCGCACGAGTCGACCGCCACGTTTCAGCTTCCCGCACCGGCCGAGTTCCCGTGGCAGTACATGGACCTCACGCCGATGGGCCCGTTCGTGGCGCAGGCGACCGAGGCCGCAAGGACTGCCATGGAGCTTCAGGTCGTCGAGGCGCGGGAGACCTACGTCGTCGAAGGCGCCACGCCCCTCGACCAGCCAATGGTGATAGCCACCGGACGGCGGTGACCGTCGCACCCTTCCTGTGGCTCAACAGAGCGGGGCGCCGGTTCCGCGTGCCACCTGCCGCCGGCTCCGGCTGCGTTCGCACTTCGGCAAGCGGCACCTCGGGGCATTGGTCAGTGCTCTCCGCCCATGGCGGACCCGCTGGCCTGTTCGAGGAGTGCGAGCATCCTGTCGATCGCTGGCAGGCGACGGTCGCGAAGTCGCGCTGCGATGATCGTCCGGGAGGCCGCCAATGTGCCGGGTAGTTGGCACGTGACGACGCTGGTGTCGCCGGCGGGGATGGTGTATTTCCCCATGATGGCGATGCCGAGACCGGCGGCGACCAGGGCTCGGGCGACGTTGACGTCAGCCACGGTGTCAGCGACGGTGGGCTCGAAGTCGCCCTCGGCGCCGACACGGTCGAGCAGATCCCGGTATGTCGCGCCGGTGCCTTCCCGTGGTGGCGCATAGAAGCGCTCGTGGGCGAGGTCGGCGGGCCTGATGCGTCGCCGCTTCGTGAGCCGGTGGCCGGGCGGTAGGACGAGCACGAACGGATCGGTGCCGAGGATCGACACGGCGATCGCATCGTCGATCGAGTCTTGGGGCGTCTGATGGGTGAAGGCGACAGCGAGATCGACGTCACCGGCGCGGACGCGTCGCAGCGCGTCCGGTGGATCGTTCACATCGAGGGCGATGCGCACCCCCGGGTGGGCTCGTTCGAACGCGGCCATGGCAACGGGCACGAACGTCGTGCATGCGGTGCTGAACGCGCCGACGCGCACCACGCCGCTCCGCAGTCCGGCGAGCGACTGAATGGCGTCCTCCGCGGCGGCGACCTGGCCCAGAACTTCCACGACGTGCGCCGCGAGCAGCTCGCCGGCTGGCGTCACGCGAACCGGCCGGCTGGTGCGGTCGATGAGCGTGAGGCCGACTTCGGCCTCGAGCGCGGCGATGTGGTGCGACACGACGGATTGGGCGTAGCCGAGGCTGAATGCAGCCGCGGAGAACGATCCCCGTTCGGCGACCTCGTGGAAGGCGCGCAACCGCCGTAGATCGTGCATCGATCAATACGATACTTCTATCTATAAGTTGCGTTGCATCGATGATGGTTCGAGTGTCTGCTGGCGTCATGGAAACACCCGCGTTGGCGATTCGAGCCCAGCGGACCTGGGACCCGGTGGCGGGCGCGGTCGACGGGCCCGCAGTGGTCCGCGTCCGCAATGGCGTGATCCAGGAGATCGTGGCCGGTGCTGAGCCCAGGACCGATGAAGCACTGACGGAGCTCGGTCCCGACGAGACGCTTCTGCCCGGGCTGATCGACTGCCACGTCCACCTCTGTTGGGATCCCGCCGGCGACCACGTCGAGGACTTCTCCCGCATCGAGGACGCGGGGCTGGAGGAACGGGTGCGACGAGCCTGTGCGCAGCTCTTGGCAGCCGGGATCACGTGCGTCCGGGATCTAGGCGACCGAAGCTTCGTCACGCTGAAGTCCCGAGATGCGATCGCGACCCGGCCATGGACGGGCCCGGAGATCCTCACCGCGGGACCGCCGATCACGCCACCAGGTGGACACTGCTGGTTCCTCGGCGGCGAGACGACACCAGCACACATCGAGGCTTCCGTCGCCGCACGTGCCGAGCGGGGTGTCGACGTCGTGAAGATGATGGCCACGGGCGGGAAGATCACACCGGGAAGTGCCCCGCACGAGTCCCAGTACGACGGCGCCACCCTCTCCCGGGCTGTGCGGGCGGCCCGGCACCGGTCGCTGCCGATCACCGCGCATGCCCATGGACCCGACGGCATCCGCGACGGCGTGGCCGCCGGCATGAACGGCATCGAGCACTGCACGTTCTTCACGTCGGACGGCATTGGCTACGACGAACGGATCGTGCGCCGCATCGCAGCAGACGGCATCGCCGTGAGCGTCCCCGAGGCGACCTGGCACACCACCGACGAATTGCCCCTACCGCCAGACCCGCGACTGGAAGGCATCTGGTCGAACGTCGTGCGGATGCACCGGGCGGGCGTGCCCATCTCCATCAGCTCCGACAGCGACATCTCGCCGCGTAAGCCACACGGTGTCCTCGCCCGAGGCGCCGTGCGGCTGACCCAGCACGGGATGGACGCCCATGACGCGCTCCTCGCGCTCACTGCGAACCCCGCCGCCGCGTGCGGCCTCGACCACCGCAAGGCGCGCGTGGCACCCGGCTATGACGCCGACCTCCTGGTCGTCAAAGGCGACCCGATCACCGATATCTCCACCCTGCTCCATCCCGTGCACGTGCTTCGCGCCGGTCACCGCGTCGCCACGACCGCAGCCGCCCGTGTGGCCACTTCGAATCAGGAGGAGATGCAATGACACACGACATCCAGATCGAACGCTTCGACGAAGCGCTGCAACGGGTCGAGCACGCCGTGCAGCAGGTCTGCGTCGGCGAGTTCGGGCCATTCGCCGACCTCTGGTCCCGCGCCGACGACGCCAGCTTGTTCGGCGCGTTCGGGCCCGCGACCCGCGGCTGGCAGCAACTCGAGCCCGTGTTCCCGTGGGTGGCCAGTCGCTACCGAGACGGCATGGTCGAGATCGACTACGTGAGCGTCGTAGAAGGCGCCGAGCTCGCCTGCACCGTCGGGTACGAGCGGGCGGTCGTGTCGATCGACGGCGCCCCCGAAGCCCCATCGACGATCCGTGTCACGCACGTGTTCCGTCTCGAAAACGGGCGGTGGGCGCTCATCCACCGCCACGGCGACTTCGCCGACGACGACCGGTCACGCCAGCCCGGCGCGGGTGGGTGACCGATGACCGCGATGTTGATCGCCCGCTTCCCGGGCGACCCGGACAAGCTCGGCGCCGCGTACGACCGCGCCCATCAACTCATCGCGCTCCAGCCGGGGCCACCCATCGGCGAGCTCCGTCACCACTGCGCCATCGGCGACGACGCTCTCTACATCGTCGGCCTCTGGCGATCCGAAGCACACATCACCGCCCGCTTCACCGACCTTGCCTTCCAGCGCCTTCTGCGCGCCGCCGCCTTCCCAACGCCGGACGCCGCCGAGATCACCGTCCTCCACCTCCACGCCACCACGCCACCCATCGATCGGAGAGAACCCATGGCCATGAACCCGGCCCATCCCAATTTCACGCGCACGCAGCAATCGTGGGACGGCATCGCCGAAAGCGACTTCACCGCCGCGCTCGACCAGCTCGCCGACGACGTCATCATCGAGAACGGCCCCGGCGCCGGGCCATGGCGCCACATCGAGGGCCGCGACGCGTTCATACAGATGGCCATGGAGTTCCTGCCCATCTTCGGCGACACCTGGCGCCAGGACGGCACGTGTCTCTACGCCGACGACTCCATGTCGATCGCTCTCGTCCACGAAACCGGCACCACACCCGCCGGTGACGTCTTCGACAACACCGCCGTCTACATCACCCGCATTCGTCCCGACGGCATCGCCGACCGGGTCTGGACCGTCGACCTCGACACCGAAGCTGTCGAGAGCTTCTGGGCTCGGAACAGCCCATGAACAGCGGCTGGCTGCGCCGCGCAGCAGACCGCATCGCGGGCCCCCGCGAACGCTGGCGTCAGGCCTCGAGCCCTCGGGACGACGACGACGGCCGCGGGTCGGGCCGATCCCGACACCAGCGCGCGACACGCAAAGCTTCGCGCCGTCAAGCCTTCCGTCGAGCGCGCGCACGCACGGCGCCGCAATACGAACTGCACCCTGCTCAAGGCCGGCCCCTGATCCGAAGCGTCGAGTCATCGGCTAGACCCGAACATCGCCGCTTGCGTGATGTCGACGCGATGTGCACGATGCCATTCAAGGCAGGTACGACTCACACAACTGACAGAGCGCTGATCGGCGAGGATGCCCGATAGACGACAGCTCGCGGGCAGTCGCATCTGCGGCGTGGCCGACCATGTCCGCCCCGGCACTCCGGAGCCGCGAGAGGCGCCTTGGACGCCCGTGAGGGCCACGAAGACGACAGGAACAGCCTGACCTAACGTCGATCCGTGACCGCCGTCTCGGACTTCCTCGCCCTGCACCAGGGTCCCGGCTTCGTGCTGCCGAACGCCTGGGACCCGGGTTCCGCCCGGATCCTCGAGCAGGTCGGCTTCCCGGCTCTCGCCACCACCAGCGCCGGCATCGCCTTCGCGCTCGGCCGGCCAGACGCCTCGCTCGACGGCGAAACGATGCTCGAGCACGTGGCGCAGATCGTCTCATCGGTTGCCGTACCCGTGAGCGCCGACCTCGAGGCGGGCTACGGCGCTTCGCCGGACGATGTCGCCCGCACCATCGCGCGGGCGGTGGAGCTCGGCGTTGTTGGGGCGAACCTCGAGGACCAGGTAGATGGCGAGCTGTTCGAGATCGACGAAGCCACCGCCAGGATCGCGGCGGCGCGCGCCGCGGCGCCGGCGGGCACGTTCGCGATCAACGCCCGCACCGACACCTATTTCGGCGCGGGAGCGGGGGACGTATTCGCGGAGACGATCGAGCGTGCCACGCGATACGTCGAGGCCGGCGCAGACTGCGTCTTCGTGCCAGGCGTCGACGACCCGGACACGATCCGGCGGCTCGCCACCGAGATCGCGGCGCCGCTCAACATCGTCGCGGGTCTGACGGCCACCATGACGGACGCGCCCACGCTCTTCTCGCTGGGCGTGAAGCGGGTCAGCCTGGGCGGAAGCCTCGCCCGGGCCGCGCTCAGCCTCGTCGAGCAAGCCGGCCGCGAGCTGCTCGAGTCGGGCACCCTGGGCTTCCTCGAGGGTGCGCTCAGCTACGGGCAGCTGCAGCGCCGATTCGGCCCCTGATCGCCGCCGACACCTCTACCGAGCGGTGTGGCTCAGGGTCAGTTCATCGCCACTCTGAACCGCGGGCGCCCGGCGCTGACCTAGCAACGCCGAACTGTCAGCGCGACGCTTATTTGGTGCGCAACAACGTGCGTGGGAGGAAACGGCCGATGGGCAAACCCGCAATCGGGGCGCTGTTGTTCTCGCGAACTGCGGGAGATCACCCGCTACCCGCTCGGCTGCCACGGACCCGAAGGCGCCCATAAGACCCGCCCTGGCGGCGTGAGCCGCCGGCGTACTCCGACCGCGCCGTGGATCGCGGTGAGACGTGTTCCTGGGCCCTAGCCACCGAAGTACTGATCTCGGCGGACGTCGTAGAGGTATCGGATCGCGAGCTGCTCGTACGCCTCGGCGATGACCCACACCACGACGACATCGGCTCCGGGTGCCACGGCGGCGTATGCAGGCAGCTGCGTTCCGGGCACGGGGATCCCGCCCTCAACCTGGCCACCCGCTTCGCACAGCTCGATCAGAAACTCGAGGACGGCCCGACGACGCGCTGGGTCGGGCTCAAGGGCCAGCCAGGGATCGACGGAGTCCTCGAGAAGCGTGGCCGTCCAGGCCACTCAGCCCCAGCGCCTCAGGCGGTCCTCCAGGCTTGAGGGTTCGTGGGGTTCGGCCACCAGACGATCGGTACGGGCACCGAAACCGGGATCGCGAGCCAAGGCGTCGGCGACGGCGGTCGCCGGGTCAGCGCCTCGCTCAATGGCAGTGCTGATGCGGTGGCGCGTGATCTCCGAACGCAGGGCTCGTTCGGCGACTACCGGTGCCTCCTCGCCGAACTCATCGACCAGCTCGCTGTAGACGTCGTCGGGAACCGAGGCCATGAGCAACCTCCTGGTGCCAGCGTACCGAGGGCCGGCGCCACCTCTGCCGAATGCTCGGCTGTGAGATGACGATTCTGAGCGGCCTCGCCCCTGGCGACAACGCTCCTTGTAGTCGGCGCTTTGCCGCGTCTCGCCAGGGGGCTAGCGAGCCACGCGAAATCTGTGCGCGCACGACGCTTCGCGGCCGCTCGACACTCGTCAGCGATCCGGCAGCGATGTGCATCTTCGAGCGGGACCGCGAGCCTCAACGGGAGAGAATCACGCTTCCGCGAGGTAGCCACCGGCCGAAAATAGCTACCTCGCGAGCATGATGCCGGAGCGACCGCGGTCTCTCACCCCTTCTGAGACGAAACTCGCCTGCTCTGGGAGGCTTGTCGGCGCGCCAGAGGCAACCGCGTGCTCAGCGTGGGTTGAGATGACGATTGTTAGGCGGCGCTGGGCTCCAGGGTGACGGTGTTCCCGAGCTTCTCGAGCTCTCGCACCAGGTAGCGACGGCGGCTCTCGGCGTCGTTGCGGCGACTGAAGTAGTCCGCTCCCAGCTTCTCATAGGTGGACCCGTCGTGGAGGACGTGCCAGATGATCACGACGAGGGTGTGAGCCACCGCGAAGATGGCCTTGCCCTCGCCCTTGGTGCCGAAGCGGCGGCGGAAGCGGCGGTATTGGGCAGCGAGGTAGGTGTCTTTGCCGTGGGAGGCGGCCCAGGCTGCTTCGCACAGGGCCGTCCGGAGTGCCTCGTCGCCCTTTCGGGCCCGGCCCGAGCGCTTCTTGTGGGCGGATTCGTTGTTGCCGGGACACAGACCCGCCCACGACGCCAGGTGGGCAGCGGTGGGAAAGCGGGACATGTCGACGCCGATCTCAGCCACCACCACCTCGGCGGTGCGCTTGGCCACCCCCGGGATGGAGAGCAGGCGGGTGGCAGCCTCATCGAAAGGGCCCATGAGCCGATCGACCTCCCCGTCGAGACGGGCCACCATGGCCCCGAGCTCGTCGATGTGGTCCAGATGCATCCGGGCCAGGAGGGCGTGGTGATCGTCGAAGCGGCCGACCAACGCCTTCTGGAGCTCGGCCATCTTCGGCCGCATCCGCGTCAGCGCCATGTCGGCCAGCACTGCGGGGTCTCGCTCGCCGGCGACGAGGGCCTCGATCATGGCGCGGGCCGACTTGCCGGTCACGTCGGTGACGACCGACTCGAGCTTGACGCCGGCGTCCTCGAGGAGCTTCTGCAGACGCTGGACCTCCCGGGCCCGCTCGCGGACCAGGGTGGTCCGATAGCGGGTCAGATCGCGCAGGCGGGCGATCTCACGGGGCGGGATGAAGCTGGCGCGAAGCAACCCGCATTCGAGCAGCTGGGCAAGCCACTCGGCGTCTTTGACATCGGCCTTTCGCCCCGGAAGGTTCTTCGCGTGGCGGGGATTGACCAGCAGCAGCTGGAGGCTGGCCGCCTCCTCCAGGACGTACCACGGCGAGCGCCAGTAGACCCCGGTCGCCTCCATGGCCAAGCCCTCGGTGAAGGTGGAGAACTCCCGGACCTGGTTGGCCCGACCGCCCTTGCCGTCCGGGGACCGCACGCAGGCCATCACCGTCTTCTTGTGCACGTCGAGACCCCCGCAACGCTCCACGATCACGTCCACAACCCCAGCTCCCCATGTTCGGCGTATCGGACGTGCCGCCCACGGGGAGCTGCGTGATCAAAGACTCTGAGACACGTGCGCGCAGCAACAATCAAGGGTGCCTGCAGGCTCCCGGACCAGTCTGACCTTCGGGCTCGCGACACCAATGAGCGGTAGCGGCCTCTCCGGGCGACACACCACGAGTTTCATCCCTCAACAGGTGGACCCGCCAGGGGCCATGGGTGTGTCTGACCAGCACTCTTGCTGGGCCGGCCGTTATGCGGCAGCCCCACGGCGGTACGCAGACTTACGCATCCGGCCTCCGCTGGCGTTCGCTGAGAAGTTGTCGGACAGAAACATCCGGCAGTTCTGGCGAACGAGAATCGGGGCTCTCGGCGGCATCACGTCTATGGGTATGCTAACCCGTTAATCACCAATTAGACGTAGACAAACGTAGAAAGGGCGAGTACAGTCATGTCCATGGCGAACTGCGTCCGGCCGCTTGCAGCGACAGCGGGCCGCCGGCGTCGCGGTGGGTCGATCCGTGAGCCCATCCTCGGGCGGCGCCGCATACCTGGAGCGACAGCAGGGCACGGTGCGACGGACGCTGCTGTGAAACGGCTGGTGTCCCGGGCGAGCCGGGCCATGGCGGCGCGGCTGCGTCCGCAAGCACGATTTCGAAGACTCGACCGCCCGAAGGTCGCGCCCGTCTACGAATTCCACATGACGGCGACCCCGTCTGGATCGCCATCCACGACGCGCTCGGCGGTGCCCGCCGGTCGCCTTTCCCGCCACGACCGCCCGTCCCCCCGCCCAGGTCGTGGCGCTGCCTCGCGGTGCGCGGACGCGGTTGCGTCTGCGCACCAGCGGGGCGTGCTGCACAAGCCGTAAAAGTGGGGACGATCGGGCCTCCCGACTGCGCGTTACGGGCTGGCCGTCCACGGCGAGGCGCGCGTGTTCCACGGTCGTGCGAACGTCGTCCGCACCGCCAACTCCTGCGACCGCACCGATGTCCGACCCAGCTGAGACCACGGAAAGGTGGACATGACTACGAATGAGACTTCAACCGGCGCGCCCGTGGGCGGGCCCGATCTGGAAGCAATGTTGACGGCGTCGGAAGTGGCCCAGCTCTTCCGCGTGAGCGCCAAGACGGTCGGGCGGTGGGGCCGCTCGGGGGCTTTGCCGCTGTACCGCACGGTTGGCGGCCACCAGCGCTACCGGTTGGCCGATGTTCGCGGCTTCCTCGGGCTCGACGCCGAGGCCGTGGCGAGCTGAGCGGCGACCGGGTCGACGCTCCGCGGTGCAAGCGCCGCGGACCGTTCCGAACTAGTCACGTCGGGCGGTAACAGTGAAATTGTCGTCAATAGCGCGACCGGGCCATTTTGCTTTTAGCTCCGGACAAGCAGCGCATTCCGACCAATTATCCATGTGTGCACCGGGAACCTTCAGAGGGCGCCAAGGTTCAGGAAAATCTTCGAAACGAAGACTCTCCCGACCGCCTTCTGACCGCATCCGAGGTCGCCGACCTCTTCCGAGTCAGTTCCAAGACCGTGGGCCGCTGGGGCCGGTCGGGAGCTCTCCCGCTTTACCGCACCATCGGGGGACACCACCGCTACCGCCTCTGCGATGTGCGCGCGTTCCCGGATCTGGA
>CADDZP010000122.1 GCA_902812475.1 Actinomycetota bacterium
CTCGTGCGCAACGCCGCCACCCGCTACGTAGACAAGACCTTCATCGTGCTCGGCGAGCAGCGGGTCACCTTTGCCGACGTCGAACGTCGCTCGGCCCTCCTCGCCCGAGGGCTGCTGGCGTCGGGTGTCGGCAAGGGCACCCGTGTCGGTTTGCTGGCGCCCAACGGCCCGGCCTGGGCGGTGGCCTGGCTGGCGGCGTCACGCATCGGCGCCGTCGTGGTCCTCCTCAACACCTACTACCGGGAGCGGGAGCTGTCCTGGACGGTCCGCCACGGCGATGTCCAGGTGCTCCTCACGGTCGACCGCCACCTCGGGCACGACTATCTCTCCCGTCTGGAGGGTGTCGTCGACGGCCTGCCCGATGCCGCGGCCGAAGCGATCGTCTCGCCGTCGCACCCGTACCTGCGGTCGGTGTGGACGTTGGGCTCCTCGACGCGCCCATGGGCGCGCCCCGTCAGCGAGCTCGAAGCGCGGGCCGCGTCGGTGCCCGCTGCCATCCTCGACGAAGTGGAGTCGGAGGTGACACCGGCGGACGCGGCCGTCATCGTCTACTCGTCCGGGAGCGCCGCCGACCCCAAGGGCGCCGTGCACAGCCAGGGGACGGTCGTGCGCCACGCCCACAACCTGTGGCCGTTCCGGACGTTGTCGTCCGACGACGTCGTCTACACCGCCATGCCCCTGTTCTGGGTCGGCGGCCTGAGCTACGTACTGGTCGCCGCCCTCCACGCCGGCGCCACGATCGTGTTCGACGAACGCTTCGAGCCGGGCGACGTGCTCGACCTGATCGAGCGTGAGGGCGTCACCCAGGTGATGGGCTGGGACCACGTCCTCAACGCCCTGGCCGAACACCCCTCGCTCCCCCAGCGCGACCTGTCGTCGCTGCGGCCAGGGACGCCGTTCGCCATCACGCCCGAAGCCCGCGAGGCCAAGGAGCGCGAGGTCCACGCCACCTCGCTGGGAATGACCGAGACGTTCGGTCCCCACACCATCGAGGACTACCGATTGCTCCTGCCGCCTGAAAAGGCGGGCTCGTTCGGCCGGCCCGTGCCCGGCATGGAGCACCGGGTGGTCGATCCCGTCAGCGGCGAGGAGCTGCCGCCCGGGACGATGGGTGAGCTCTGGGTGCGCGGCTACTCCCTGATGCTGGACCTCTACAAGAAGGAGCGGACCGACGTCTTCACGGCCGACAGCTGGTACCGCACCGGCGACGCCGGCTACTTCGACGCCGACGGGCACTTCTTCTTCGTGGGGCGCATGGGCGACCAGATCAAGTCCAGCGGCATGAACGTCACCCCACGGGAGGTCGAGCTGGCGCTGGAGTCGTACCCCGACGTGGGGCTGGCGTTCGTCGCCGGCGTCCCCCACCCCGAACGCGGCGAAGACGTCGTCGCCGCCGTCGTGCCGTCGCCCGGCTGCCAGCTCGACGGTGACGAGCTGCGTCAGCGCCTGGCCGCCGAGCTGTCGAGCTACAAGGTGCCCCGCCACGTCGAGGTGTTCGCCGACCGGACCGACCTCCCGATGCTCGACTCGGGCAAGCTCGACCTGCGCCGACTGAAGGCGCTGCTGGCCGAGCGCTACGAACGCGCCCGGCGCAGCAACGTCACCGGAGCCGAGGCTTCTTCCTCTCCCCGCCGCTGAAGGCCTGCTGGCCCTCGAACAGGGACTGCGGGTCGCTGCCGAGCTTTATGACGACCTTGGCCACGTCGAGGGACTGCATCCTCGACAGCTCACGCGCCAGCCACAGCGACCGCACCGTCCCCTGCACGGGGATCGGTGGTGACTGGGCGATGGTGCTCGCCACCCACGCCGCGGCGTCGTGCAGCTCTTCGCCGGGCACGATCTCGCTGACGAGCCCGATGTCGAACGCCCGCTTGGCCGTCATGCGCTCACTGGCGCCGAGGAGGGCGACGCGCATGATCTCGCCGAACGGCATCTTCTGCAGCATGTGCATGGACTCGTAGCAGGCGGTCATGCCGAAGGTGACGTGGGGATCGAAGAAGGTGGCGTGCTCGGCGGCGATGATGATGTCGACCTCGCCGAGGAGGTAGAAGGCGCCCCCGCAGGCCATCCCGTTCACGGCGGCGATGACCGGCTTCCAGAGGTCGTTGGTCTTGGGACCGATGTTCTCGCCCGGGTCGTCGGAGTGCCACGGGCCCTCGCCGGGCGGCTCGCCGTTGGCGGCCAGGTCGTTCTTGCCGAAGTCGTCGGCGCTGCGCCAGCTGCCCATCGACTCCTCGCGGTCGATCCCCACGCAGAAGGCCCGGTCGCCGGCGCCGGTGAGCACGGCGCAGCGCACGTCCTTGCTCCGGCGCAGCGTGCGCCAGACGTCCTTCAGCTCCCGCTGCATCTGGAAGTTGAAGGCGTTGAGGGCGTCGGGCCGGTTCATCGTCACCCACGCCACGCCGTCGACCTCGGTGTACAGCAGGGTCTCGTAGTCGGCCACCACCTACTCCATTCGTCGGATCTCGAAAGACCCTAGGTGGGACCGTGACCGGGCTTCTTGCGGATCTGGACGGCGGCGTGGGTGAACGACGCCTCCGCCTGAGGCCCGAAGGCGTACTGCTGGGTCTGGTGCGACGGGCCGAGGTCGACGTCGAAGTGCAGGCGTCCGGCGGCGTCGGCGGTGACGAACGGCCGTCCCGCGTTGTTCGTCCCCGTCACCTGGTAGACGCCGCCCGGAACGTACAGCGGGGCCGTGTCGACGTGGAGCAGGCCGCTGCCCGCCGCCGTGAAGCCGGTCGCTGCCACGTCGGTCAGGTAGGTCATCTCGGTGACGTCGCGGTGCGGCGTGAACGTCCAGCCCCACACCGACAACGGCGTGGCCGCGGACTCGTAGTCGAACGAGACCGCAGGCGGCGACGGCGGCGGGGTGGCGAAGGCGCTCGCCATCTGGGGCAGGAAGGCGCGCAGGTCGTCGAGCCAGTACGGCCAGTCGTGGGTGCCGTTCCCGTAGAAGTCGGTGTGGTGCGCGATCCCGGCAGCCGTGAGCGCCTGGTCGAACTGCTGGTTCATCTGCCAGATCCCCGCCTCGGTCAGGGCGGCGGCGGGATTGGGGCTGGAGACGCTGTCGTACTTGCCGGGCAGTCCGTTGCCCGAGGCCTGGTACAGGGAGACGCCGCCGAGGTTGCGGGCCAGCTCGGTGGGGTCGTGGTCCCGCCAGACCACGTCCTGGGTGACGCCGTCGCCCCAGACGCAGTTGTCGGCCGGCTTCTGGTCGGGAAGGTTGGACGCCAGGGGCTCGGCCACGTTGGCGACCGGGTAGTCGAGGTCGGTGTCGACCGCGCCCGAGAAGGCGCCCGCGGCGACGAACAGGTCGGGATGGCGGGCCGCATAGCTCGTCGACCCGAAGCCGCCCATCGAGAGGCCGGCGACGGCCCGACCGCCACGGGTACCGAGCGTCGGATAGTGCTGGTCGACCCAGGGCAGGAGCTCGCGGAGGTGGAAGGTCTCCCACGCGGGCGGCGGGTTCGGCGTGTGCCCGTCGAGATCGGAGCCGTACCAGTCGGAGTAGAAGCCGTCGTAGCCGCCGTCGGGCATGACCACGATGACGGGCTCGTCGCCGACGATGCCCTCGACCCCATGGTTGACCCAGTCGTTGTAGTGGCCGCCGTGCCCGTGGAGGAGGAACAGCACCGGATAGCGGGTCCCGCCGCTCGGGTCGTACCCCAACGGCAGGAGGACGTCGGTGTCGACCGTGCCGTTGAGGGCGGCCGAGTGGAACGTGAGATGGTGAATACGGGCGTCCCCGTTGACGACGACGTCGGCCAGCGGTGTCAGTTGGGCGGTGGGCGGCGTCGCCCGCGGCACACAGACCGGCGAGGCCGGAGCGACCGAGGTGGCCCGGCCGATCCCCACGCCGCCCGCCCCCAGGAGGGCTGCGGTCGCTGCGACAACAAGGGCGCGACGGAACACGGGTGAATGGTTCGCCGTCGCTGGACCGTTCACCTTGTCGCCGCCTGGGCTCGCTTGTTGTAGTAGTATTCAGCAACATGTTGACGGTACCCGAGGCGGCGCGTCGGGTTTCTCGCGATCCCGAGACGATCCGTCGTTGGATCCGAACGGGCAAGCTCCGGGCTCGAAAGGTCGGTACGCAACACGTCATCGAAGAGAGCGACCTCGATGAGGTGCTCGAAGCCGGGTCGCTGCCTGTGCCGGCCCGTTGGCGGACCTTCGACTCGGGCCGTCCCCAGCCCGACTGGGTGGCGGCTGTCGCCCGCTCTCGCCGGAACCGCTGATGCTCGTCGTCGACGCCACTGTCGCCTTGCGCGCCAGCGCCGTGGCGAACGGTTTCGACGAGCTGGGGGCAGAGGAGTTGGCGGCTCCGCCGCTCATGTGGTCAGAGGCTCGCTCGGCGCTCCACGAGCTGGCGTGGCGCAACGAGGTGACGAGCGACGACGCCGCCGCCACACGCGACCGGCTCGAGACCTGTCCCGTCGCCCGGCGTGCTCCCGCTCGCCTCGGCGAGCAGTCATGGCGGGTCGCCGACGAGCTCGGCTGGGCGAAGACCTACGACGCCGAGTACGTGGCCCTCGCCCGCCTTCTCAGGTGCCGGGTCGTGACGCTGGACGCACGGTTCCGGCGGGGCGCCGAGCGCCTGGGGATCGTCGTCGCTCCCCATGAGCTGTGAGGTGTTCGCCCGGACTGGCTCAGGCGACGCCTACGGCCTTGATGCGCAGATACTCCTCCAGGCCGTGGCGGCCGCCTTCCTTGCCGAAGCCGCTGCGTCCCAGGCCGCCGAACGGACGGTGGACGGCAAGGTTGCGCGCGCCGTTGACCAGGACCTCGCCGGCGACCAGCTCCTCCGCCATGCGCATGGCGCGCCGGAGGTCGGCGGTCTGGACGTATGCCGAGAGCCCGTAGCGTGTGTTGTTGGCGATGGCGATCGCCTCGTCGTCGGTCGTGAACGGCGTCATGGCCAGGACCGGTCCGAAGACTTCGTTCTGCGCCAGCTCTGAGTCGGGGTCGACGTCGGCGAACACCGTCGGCTCGATGTAGTAGCCGGCCGCCAACGGCCCGTCGAGACGGGCCCCTCCGGTGACGAGGCGCGCGCCGTCCAGCTTGGCTCGGTCGATCATCCCGAGGATGCGTTCGAGCGCCGCCTCGCTGATGACGGGCCCGGAGATGACGCCGGGGTCGAAGGGGTCGCCCACGGTGATGCCCTTGGCGGTCTGGGCCACGCGCTCGACGACGTCGTCGTAGATCGACTCGTGCACGAGCATGCGCGTGGGGAACGCGCACCCCTGACCGGCCATGGCCCCCACGGACATGAACGTGCCGTGGAAGCACGCCACGTCGAGGTTGGCGTCCTCGCACACGATGTTCGCTGACTTGCCGCCGAGCTCCATCACTGACGGCTTCATGTGCTCGGCGCAGCTGGCCAGGATCTTCTGGGCGGTGACCGGGCCGCCCGTGAACGACACCTTCTTGACAAGGGGATGGGCCACCAGCGCCGCGCCCGCCGCCGGGTCGCCGGGCAGGATGTTGACCACACCGGGCGGGAACCCCGCCTCCTCGACGAGATCGGCGAAGCGCTCGGCGCAGAACGGCGTGAGCTCCGAGGGCTTGACGACCATGGTGTTGCCGGCGGCCAGGGCGGCCGGGATCTTCATGGCCAGGGAGATGAGCGGGCCGTTCCAGGTGATGATGATCCCCACGACGCCGTAGGGCTGGGCGAGCGTGTAGCCGAACTCGCCGTCGTCGCGCACCGAGGCCGTCACGTCGCTCGAGATCTTGTCAGCCCAACCGGCGTAGTACCGCGTCCACTCCGCGGACATGGGCGGGAAGTTGCCGGTCGTCGACAGCGGCGTCCCGTTGTCGAGCGTGCCCAGTCGGGCAAACTCCTCGCTGTTGCCGTCGATGAGGTCGGCGAGGCGCAGGAGCAGCCGCCGCCGCTCGGAGGGCGGCGTGCGCTTCCAGGCGTCGAAGGCCTCGTCGGCCATGCGGACGGCGCGGTCGATGTCGGACGGCCCAGCCAGCGGTATCTCGGCGTCGACGGTGCCGTTGGTGGGGTTGACGTGCCCGTGCACGCCGCCCTCACCAGCGCCCAAGCGCTCGCCCCCCAGGCGCAGGTGCACGGCCGGTGGGGTGCGGTCCATGGTCTGTGTGTCGCTCACGTCTTCCTCCTGAGTCCGCACGGCTTCATGGCCTCATGACCACGCCGCCCGAGACGTGGATCACCTGGCCCGTGATCCAGCGGCCCGCGGGCGATGTGAGCAGCAGCAGCACCCCGGCAAGGTCCTCGGGCTGGCCGACGGCCATGGTTGCCGCCTGCTGCTCGAGCATCTCCCGGTACGGCGTGCCCGGGCCGGCGATGAGCTTGCCCGCCTCGCTCTCGGTGATGCCCGGGGCGATGCAGTTCACGGAGATGCCGAGCGGGCCGAGCTCGGCAGCCATCGTCGTGGTCAGCCCAACGAGGGCCAGCTTGGTGATGCCGTACACCGTGGCCGCAGGGAAGGCGCCCAGCGACGACTGGTTCACGATGCGCCCGCCGCCCCGCTTCTCCATCTCCGGGGCGACGGCCTTCGTGCAGAGCCAGGCGCCGGTGACGTTGACGGCGAAGCCGCGGTCCCAGTCCTGCCTGCTCATCTGCATGGCCGGGATCGGCGCCAGCTGGAGCATGAGCGCGGCGTTGTTGACGAGGATGTCGACGCCGCCGAACGCAGAGACCGTGTCGCCCACCATGGCCGCCACCGAGGCCTCGTCGGCGATGTCGACGCTGACGGCCCGCGCCTCGCCGCCGTCTGCCTCGATCGCCTTGGCCACCAGCTCGGCCTTGTCACCTTGGATGTCGGCGCAGACGACGCTCGCACCGGCACTCGCCAGCGTCCGGGCGTAGGCCTCGCCGATGCCGCCAGCAGCGGCTCCGGTGACGATGGCCACCTTTCCGTCCAGCGACCAGTCGACGTTCACGTCAGACCCCTTTCAGCGGTGTCCCCAGGTGTCCAGCGGAGCGGCAGCGACGTCACCCCCATGACGACACCTGCGTAGGCGCCGGGGTCGCCGTCGAGCTCGTAGTCAGGGATACGGGCGTGCCACTCCTCCAAGGCGAGGCGCATCTCGACCCTGGCCAGGTGGTTGCCCAGACAGAGGTGGGGGCCGAGCCCGAAGGCGTAGTGGCGCTTCGTGCCCCGCTGCAGCTGCACCTCCGTGGGGTCGGCGTAGTCGTGGGGGTCCCGGCTGGCCATGGGCAGGGAGAGGACGACGCCATCGCCCTCCTTGAGCTGGACACCCGCGAACTCGGCGTCGCGGGTGACCACCCGCGGCAGGTTGACGAACGAATGCCGGCGCAGCAGCTCCTCGACGGCCTTGGCTGCGGGCACATCGCCGGCGACGATGGCCTTGCGGTCCCCAGGCGTCTGGGCCAAGTGCCAGAACGAGAACGACAGGGCGGCGGCCACGGTGTCGAGTCCGGCCAGGAACAGGAGAAAGGCGATGCGGAACAGCTCGTCGTGGCTCAGGGGCCGGCCGTCGAGGCGCAAGACGACGATCTGGCTCATGAGGTCGTCGCCGGGCGCGGACATGCGATCGGCGATCAGCTGGTTGAGGACGGTGAAGACGTCGCCGATGGCCGCCATGCGCGCGGGGTCCCCGTCGGAGCTGTGGAGGAGGGCGCTCACCAGGGCGACGAACTTCTCGGTCTCGTCCTCGGGCAGCCCCATCCACGACGTGAACACCTGCGTCGGGAACTGGATGGCGACCTCGGCCACGAAGTCGCACGAGCCACGGCCGGCGAGGGCGTCGACGATGCCGCCTATGCGAGCCCGGATGCCCTCCTCCATGGTCGCCACGACCCCCGGCGAGAACAGCGGGTTGAGAAGCTTGCGGTAGGCGGTGTGGTCTGGCGGATCGAGGAAGATCGGGATCATGGCGACGCCGTTGTCGGTGAGCTCGCCGAGGCGGCTGGAGAACAGGTCCGGCTCTTGAAGGGCAGCCCGGATGTCCTCTGCCTGGGTGAAGAACCACGCACCGTGGTCCTTGCCGAAGATGCCGGGGAGACCGGTTTCCAGCCACAGGGCCCGGCCCTCGCCCCGCAGCCGATCCATCCGGGTGAACAGGTCGTCGAGGGGGCCACGGAAGTCGAGGCTGAAGTCCCGGACGAGCTCGGCGGGGACGTGAGCCGGTGGCACGAAAAGAGTATACCGTTCCCTGTTGGCCGCGGACAGCCGAGGAGGGCGCCATGCAGTTCGACACGATCACCTTCGACGTCGACAACCACGTGGCGACGATCACCTTGAACCGGCCCGACGCCCTCAACGCCTTCGACGACGCCATGGCTGCCGACATGACGTTGGCGTGGGAGACCGTCCGTGACACCGACGACATCCACGTCGCCGTCCTCCAAGCCAACGGCGAGCGGGCCTTCTCCACGGGCGTCGACGTCAAAGGGGGCGGACGTTGGTTCCTGCGGGACAACGTCTGGAACAGCTTCGACCCGGGTGCCACGTTGGGCCCCAAGCTCCATCACCGGGTGTGGAAGCCGGTGGTGGCGGCCGTCCACGGCATGTGCGCCGGCGGCGGGCAGTACTTCATCAACGAAGCCGACATCATCATCTGTTCCGACGACGCCGTCTTCTTCGACCCCCACGCCAACATCGGGCTGGTGTCGGCCGTCGAACCCATAGGCATGCTGTGGCGCGGGGTTCCCCTGGGTGACGTCCTGCGATGGGCGCTGATGGGAAACGAGGAGCGGATCACCGCCCAGAGCGCCCTCAGGATCGGGCTGGTCACCGAGGTGGTGCCGGGCGCCGACCTGCGCGCCCGGGCCCGAGAGATCGCCGATTCCATCGCAGCGCGCAACCCGAAGGCCGTTCAGGGCACGGTCCGCGCCATCTGGGAATCGCTCGACATGGCTCGCACCATCGGCATCACCAACGCCCTCGCCTACACGCACATCGGCAACCAGCCGCCGTGGACAGCACCGACCCGGAAGCGCACGCCGAGCTACCGATGAGCCTCGCCGGACGACTGGCGGGCGGCCTCGGCGAGGTCGTGCTCGGACTCTCGCCCTGGGCGCCGGCGCCTCGGCCGACCCGCCCGCACCAAGCCGACGCCGACTGGCTCTCCAGAGCACTCGGCAGCCACGTACCGGGGGCCCGCGTGGAGGCCGTCTCCGACCTGGGGGAGGACAAGGGCACGACCGACCGCCGCCGGATTGCCGTCCAGTGGAACGTCGCTGGAAAGGAGGCGGAACTGCCCGAGCGGCTGTTCCTGAAGGG
>CADDZP010000123.1 GCA_902812475.1 Actinomycetota bacterium
GCGCCGTCGTGGGCAACGACGGCGCCCATGGCGACAACGGCGTCTCTTGTCCGGCCGACGTCGTGGCCGTCCGACAGCCCGGTGATCCTCGACGTGCCATCCGCCCGGGCCGCGATGAGCAGGGCTCGGTGCGAGATCGACTTGTCGCCGGGCATGCGCAGCGGCTCCGCCGGCCGCAGCCCGCCGGGCGGGCGCCCGGTGACGGTGAAAACGCTCACGCGAGGGGGTGGGCCGAGGGCTTGTAGCCGCGGGCGAGGAGGGCGCCCCTGACGAGATCGGCCGCGGCCGCCTCCACGACGAACACGAGCACGCCGCGGTCGCCCGCCGAGGAGTGGACGGTCTCGAAGTCGAACATGTTCACGCCGATCTCTCCGATCAGCGTGGTCACCTCGGCCAGCACGCCCGGACGGTCCGGCACGGGCACCCGGATCTCCGCCAGCTCCTCCGGGCGCGGTGCCCGCACGGGAAGGTTGATACGAGCGCGCCGGGCGTCTTCCAGCCACTGGAGAAGCGCTCCCCGGTCGCCGTCTTCGACCATCGCACGCATGCGCCCGAGCGCGCCCTGCAGCCTGTCGATGCCGTTGACGATGGCGTCACGGTTCTCGGCGCAGATGTCGGGCCAGATCCCCGGGTGCCCGGCGGCCACCCGCGTCATGTCCCTGAACCCACCGGCGGCCAGGCGCAAGAGGGCGGCGTGCTCTTCGGCGCCGCTGGCAGCCAGCTGCATCAGGGCGGCCGCCGTCAGATGGGGCACGTGTGAGACGACGGCGACCAGGGCGTCGTGGTCCTCGGGACGGATGGCGACGACCTCAGCGCCGAGCGACGAGATCACCGAGCGGACCAGCGTGTATGCGCTGGCGTCCGTGTCGTCCGTCGGCGTCAGGACCCACGTGGCCCCTTCGAACAACGTGGCGTCGGCGCCGTCGACGCCCTCCTGCTCGGAGCCGGCCATGGGGTGGCCACCCACGAAGCGAGGATCGCCGACCGCAGCGACGACGGGCCCTTTCACGCCGCCCACGTCGGTCACGACGCCGGCGCCCCGCAGTGCGGCACGCGCCGCGTCGGCGATCGAGCCGACCGGCGTGGCCACGAAGGTGACGTCGGCGCCGGTGTCGTCGCCCACGTCGTCCAGTGCACCCAGCTCGAGGGCCCTGGCGGCCCGTGACTCGTCGACGTCGCGCCCGGTCACGTGCCACCCCTGCGCCCGCAGGGCCAGCCCGATGGAGCCGCCGATGAGGCCGGTGCCGATGACGAGGGCGTTACGTCTTGAGGTCATGACGAAAGTCGCGCTCGTGACGTGCAGCACGACACAGCTCGCCCGAACGGAGCCAAGCGCGTGAGGCCGAAATCAAGTCTTGAGCTCATCGTTCAGGCCGCGGGCGCCCTCCAGGTACACGTGCTTGAGGTCGGCCTGCACGCGGTCGCTGCTGAAGTGCATGAGGATGCGGACGCAGCGAGGCGTCGCCCCGTCGACGTCGAGCTCGCGGGCGCAGAGGAGAGGGAGGTCCCCCAGGCCGAGCGGCCGGGCCGCCGTCGCCGGGAACATCGAGTGCAAGTCGTCGGTCGCCGTGAAGACGATGCTGATGATGTCGTCGTGGTGGACGGCGTTGCGGCGCAGCATCTCCCTGAGCAGCGCCTGCACGCGCTCTTGCATCTGTTCGACGGTGTCGGCATCGAGCGTGGTCGCGCCGCGCAGAGCGCGTACTGCGGGGGGCACGACCCGAATCTACTTCTGGGCTTCGGAAATGCCGTCTGGGGCTGGAAGGGTGAAGCACACGACGGCTCCGCCGTCGATGCCCGGCTCGGCCCAGATCCGCCCGCCGTGCCCCTCGACGATCTTCTTGCAGATCGCCAGCCCGATGCCCGTGCCCGGGCGTCCCACGGCCGTGCTGCCTCGATAGAACATGTCGAACAGCGCCCGCGCCTCGTCGGTCGCGACGCCGTCGCCGTTGTCGCGGACGAAGAAGAGCCAGTGGTCGTCTTCGCGCTCGGCGCTGATGTCGACGACGAGAGGGCGGTCGGGGGCCCGGTACTTCACCGAGTTCTCGATCAGGTTCTGGAATAGCCGTGTCAGCTGGGCGCTGTCAGCCCGCACGGCGGGCAGGTCTGGCGCCTTCACCGCCGCGCCGGCGGCTTCGATGTCGGCGTGGAGGTTGGAGAGGGCCCGCTCCACGACCTGGCCGGCATCGGTCGTCTGCATCACGCCCACCGCTTTGCCGGCGCGGGCGTAGTCGAGCAGGTCGTCGATGAGGGAGCCCATGCTCTCCGCGGCGCGCAGGGCACGCTCGACGAACTCCTTGCTGTCGCCGCTCAGGTCGCCCACCGAGCCGTCCGACAGCATCTGGAGGTAACCGACCACCGAGACGAGGGGGTTCCGCAGGTCGTGGGACACCACCTCGGCGAACTGTTCCAGCTCGGTGTTGGCCTGGCCAAGCCGGGCGGCCTGGTCTTCCACCCGCCGGGTCTTGTCGTAGAGGTCAACGAACACGGCGACCTTGGAACGCAGGACCCACGGGTCGAACGGCTTGGCGATGTAGTCGACGGCGCCGACTTCGTAGCCCTTCAGCTGCTGGGCGAGCTCGCGGCTGATGGCGGTCAGGAAGATGATCGGGATGTGACGTGAGCGCCAGCGCTCCTTGATCCGCGTCGCCGTCTCGAACCCGTCCATGCCCGGCATCTGGACGTCGAGGAGGATGACGGCGAAGTCGTCGTTGAGGAGGCAGCGCAGCGCCTCCTCCCCCGAGTGCGCCTGGACCAGTTCTTGGCCCAGGGGCCGCAGGGCCGCCTGCAGGGCGACGAGGTTCTCGTTCTTGTCGTCGACGAGAAGGATCTTGGCGCTCAAGAGATCGCCCGCAGGTCGCTCGGTTTGATCGTGTCGACGTGGTCGAGGAGCAGGTGGCTGATCACCCGCTTGGCTGCCATCAAGGTCCGGTCGAGGGTGTCCAGGGCGCGCTCCTCGTCGCCCAGCTCGAGCGCCATCTTGGCCACGGCGATGCCCTGCACGATGCCTTCGTTGATCTGGAGGGCCTGTTGACGCCGCTGGTCGGCCGTGGCCAGGTCCCGAGCAAGTTCGGCGGCCCGCTTGTGCTGCAGCCAGATGTCGACGAATGCAGCGACCTTGGCCCGCACCAGCCAGGGTTCGACGGGCTTGGTGATGTAGTCGACGGCGCCCGCCTCGTAGCCGTGAAACACGTCGCCCGGATCTTGGTTGACGGCGGTCAGGAAGATGATCGGGATGTGGCGCGTCTTCTCGCGCTTCTTGATCTGGGCGGCGATCTCGAAGCCGTCCATGATCGGCATCTGGACGTCGAGGAGGATGACGGCGAACTGGTTCCTGAGCAGCGACCGCAGCACCTCGTCGCCCGACGTCGCCGTCACCACGTTGTGCCCGAGCGGCTCCAGCAGGTGCTGGAGGGCGATCACGTTCGCCTCGCGGTCGTCGGCGATGAGGATGTTGGCCTGCCCGCTCATCGGTTCAGGGACCTCCCTCCGCACACACCTTCACGAGGAAGGGAGCGATCTCGTCGAGGGCGAGGATGCGGTGAGCGTTGACGGCGGCGAGGGCGGCGTCGGGCATGCGCCGGCGCTCCGCCGTGGCCGGCTCCTGCACAACCGTGAGGCCACCCGAGTGCCGGATGCGGGCCAGGCCCGCGGCGCCGTCGTCGCTGGCGCCCGTCAGGATCACGCCGATCGCCTCCTCGGCGTAGGCGCTGGCCACCGAGTCGAACAGCACGTCGATGGAGGGTCGGCTGAAACGCTCCTTCTCGTCGGTCGAAAGGGCGAGGGCGCCGCGCTCGACGAGAAGGTGGTACCCCGGCGGGGCGAGGTACGCGTGTCCAGCCCGCATCGCCTGCTTGTCGGTGGCCTCGACGACGCGTAGGGCCGAGCGCCGCCCGAGCACCGGGGCCAGGCCGGCGGGACCGTCCTCGCCCCGGTGCTGGGCGATCACGACCGGCGCCGGCAGGTCGGCGGGAACGGCGGCGAGAACCACGCCGAGGGCGTGCACGCCGCCCCAGGAGGCGCCCATGGCGACGATTCCGCAGCCCGTGGTCACGCCACCTTCCGGTAGAGGCGCGCCGTCTCGTCCAGTGGCACGTAGGCGTCCCGGTGGCTCACCAGCTCGATCGTCTCGCGACCGCCCAGGCCGAGTACGCCGAAGTGGGTGAGGCTGTCGTACAGCAGCTTGTGGACGTGCTCCTGCAGCACGCGGTCGAAGTAGATCATGACGTTGCGGCAGAGGATCACGTGGAACTCGTTGAACGAGCGGTCGGTCACGAGGTTGTGCTGGGCGAACACGACGTTCTCGGCGAGCGAAGGGTGGAACATGACGCGCTCGCCGTCCGCCGCGTAGTACTCCGAGAACGACCGCGTGCCGCCCGCCTCGATGTAGTTGGCCGTGTACTCCCGCATCTTGTTGATCGGATATGTGAGGGTGCGGGCCTGCTCGACGGTCGCCTCGCTCATGTCGGTGGCGTAGATCCGTGTCCGGTCGTAGAGGCCGGCCTCCTTCAACACGATGGCGACCGACAGCGTCTCCTCGCCGGTCGAACAGCCCGCGTTCCAGATCCGCACGAACGGATACGTCCGCAGGAGCGGAACGACCTTGGCCCGGAAGACGCGGAAGAAGGCCGGGTCGCGGAACATGGCGCTGACGTTGACCGACAGGTCGCTGAGGAAGCGCTGCATGCAGGGGGGGTCGTGCAGGACTCGTGCCAGGAGCTCGGAGATGCTTGACAGACCCTCGGCCTCGACCCGCCGCCAGATGCGGCGGCGAAACGACGGCCGCGAGTAGCGGCGGAAGTCGAAGCCGTAGGCCTCGTAGATGCCTTCGGCCAGGAGGTCGATCTCAACGGCCTCCAGGTCGCGCCGGCGCACCGGCGGCCGCGGTTCAGCCATGGTCGCTCACTCGTGCAGCCACACCCGCATGAGCGACAGGAGCTGGTCGACTTCGATGGGCTTGGCGATGTAGTCGGATGCGCCGGCCGCGATGCTCTTCTCCCGGTCCTCGCGCATGGCCTTGGCGGTGAGGGCGATGATCGGGAGGCGCTTGAACTTGCGCATCTTGCGTACGGCCTGGATCGCTTCGTAGCCGTCCATCTCGGGCATCATGATGTCCATCAGCACGAGGTCGACGTCGGCATTCTGCGTGAGGACCTCGATCCCGTCCCTGCCGTTCTCGGCGAAGAGCACGTCCATGCCGTGGTTCTCGAGGGCGCTCGTCAGGGCGAACACGTTGCGGACGTCGTCGTCCACGATGAGGATCTTCTTGCCCTCGAGGGCGGCGTCTGCCGTGTGGAGCTGCTCGAGCATGCGCCGCTGCTCGGCTGGGAGCGCTGCCTCGGCCCGGTGCAGGAACCTGCTCGCCTCGTCGAGGAGCCGCTCCGGCGAGCCCACCGTCTTGATGATGATCGTCTGCGCGTACTTCTTCAGCCGTGTCTCGTCGCCTCGCGTGAGGTCCTGGCCCGTATAGACGATCACCGGCAGGTGGCGGAAGCGGGCGTCCTTCCGGACGTTCTCGAGGAGCGAGAACCCCGACGTACCCGGCAGCTTCAGGTCGAGCACGACGCAGTCGTACGTGCTTTCCTCGAGGTTGGCCACGGCCTCCTCCGCCGTCGACACGGCGGTGACCCCGACGTCGGCGCCGGCGCCGAGCAGCTCGGCGATGGCATCTCGCTCGCGGTCGTCATCTTCGACGACGAGCACCCGCTTGACGTCGCGGGCGAGCAAGTCAGCGATGCGTCCGATGGCGAGGTCGAGGGCTCCATCGGTGATCGGCTTCTCGACGACGCCCGCGGCACCGGCCAGGAGCGCCGCCTGGCGCTGCTTGCCGTCGGCGATCACGTGGACGGGAACGAGCCTCGTCGCCGGATGGCGCTTCAGCGAGTCGAGAAGGATCAGGCCGTCCTCGGCGCCGAGCTCGGTGTCGAGGATGACAGCATCGAGCTTGAACGCCTGCGCGAGGCGGTGGGCCCCCTCTCGGCTCGACGCGCCGAGGGCCTTGAGGCCCCGGGTCTGCAGCTCGACGATGGCGTGGCGGGCCACGCCGGCGTCGGCCTCGGCGATGAGAACGACACGGTCGCCGGGCTTGATGGATGCCCGGTCGTCGCCGAAGTCGTCGGCCGGCAGCGTGTCCGTCGCCGGGGCCGGTTCGGCGGCCGTGGCCTTGGCCGGCCGCCGCTTGGCCTTCGTCGCGGCCTTGGACTGGGCGCTGGAGCGGGCCGCCACGACGGTGGTGGGCATGCCCGTCGGGTGCTCGGGGCGATAGGTCGTGGGCAGATAGAGCGTGAACGTGCTGCCCTCGCCCACCGTGCTCACGGCGTGGATCTCGCCGCCCAGCAGACGGGCGATCTCCCGGCTGATCGACAGGCCCAGCCCGGTGCCGCCGTAGCGACGGGCGGTCGTGCCGTCGGCCTGCTGGAAGGCCTCGAAGATCAGGCGCAGCTTGTCCTCCGGGACGCCGATCCCGGTGTCGGCCACTGAGAAGGCGATGACGTGGTCGGCATCCTGCTGGAGCGCCTCGTGCATGAAGCGGGTGTTCGGGGCCGGCTTGTGGATTCGGAGCTGGACGGTTCCCCGCTCGGTGAACTTGAACGCATTCGAGAGCAGGTTGCGGAGGATCTGCTGGAGGCGCTGCTCGTCGGTGAAGATCGAGGGCGAGACGCCCTTGGCGACCTCGGTGGCGAACTCCAAGCCCTTCTGCTCGGCGACGGGTGCGAACGCCTGGGCGGCGTACTGACGCACATCGTCGAGCGCCAGGTCGGCCGGGTTGATGTCCATCTTGCCGGCCTCGACCTTGGACAGGTCGAGAATGTCGTTGATCAGCTCGAGGAGATCGCTGCCCGCCTTGTGGATGGTGCTGGCGAACTCGATCTGCTTGTCGCTGAGGTTCCCGTCCTGGTTGTCGGCCAGGAGCTTGGCCAGGATCAGCAGGCTGTTCAGGGGCGTGCGCAGCTCGTGGGACATGTTGGCGAGGAACTCGCTCTTGTACTTGGAGCTCAGCGCCAGTTGCTCGGCCTTCTCTTCCAGGCCCAGCCGCGCCATCTCGATCTCGGCGTTCTTGATCTCGATGTTGCGGTTCTGTTCGGCGAGAAGGGCCGCCTTCTCCTGCAGCTCCTCGTTGGTCTGCTGCAGCTCCTCCTGCTGGGTCTGCAGTTCCTCGGACTGGCTCTGCAGCTCGCGCGTCAGGCGCTGGGACTGCTCGAGCAGCTCCTCGGTCCGCATGTTGGCGATGATCGTGCTGAGCACGACGCCGATCGTCTCGGTGAGCTGGTCGAGGAACGTCTGGTGCACCTCGCTGAAGGGCCGGAACGACGCCAGCTCGATGACGGCCAGCACCTGGTCCTCGAACAGCACCGGGACGATGATGATGTTGACGGGGTTGGCCTGGCCGAGGCCCGACGTGATCTTGATGTAGTCGTCGGGTGCCTGGGTGATGAGGATCGTCTTCTTCTCCAGGGCGGCCTGGCCGACGAGCGCCTCGCCGAACTTGAACCGGTTGGAGATGTGCTTGCGCGCCTTGTAGCCGTAGCTGGCCAGCAGCTTGAGCTCGGGGTCGTCGCTGTTCTCGGAGTGGGCCATGTAGAAGGCGCCGTGCTGGGCCGAGACGACCGGGGTGAGCTCGGACATGATCAGCCGCGAGACCGTGTGTAGGTCGCGCTGGCCCTGCATGAGCCCGGAGATGCGGGCCAGGTTCGTCTTCAGCCAGTCCTGCTCCTGGTTGGCGATGGTGGTCTCGCGCAGGTTGGCGATCATCTGGTTGATGTTGTCCTTGAGCTCGGCCACCTCGCCCTGGGCCGCCACCGTGATCGACCGCGTGAGGTCGCCCTGGGTGACAGCCGTCGAGACCTCGGCGATGGCACGGAGCTGAGTCGTCAGCGTGGCCGCCAGCTGGTTCACGTTCTCGGTCAGCCGCTTCCAGGTGCCGGCGACGCCCTCCACTTCGGCCTGGCCGCCGAGGCGTCCTTCGGTGCCGACCTCCTTGGCCACGCGGGTGACCTCGGCGGCGAACGACGAAAGCTGGTCGACCATCGTGTTGATCGTGTCCTTGAGCTCGAGGATCTCGCCGCGAGCGTCGACGGTGATCTTCTTGGTCAGGTCGCCCTTGGCGACTGCCGTCGTGACCTGGGCGATCGACCGCACCTGGCTGGTGAGGTTGCCGGCCATGAAGTTGACGTTGTCGGTGAGGTCCTTCCACGTGCCGCTGACACCCTTGACTCGTGCCTGGCCGCCGAGCTTGCCGTCGGTGCCCACCTCTCGGGCCACACGGGTGACCTCGTCGGCGAAGGAGGAGAGCTGGTCGACCATCGTGTTGATGGTGTTCTTCAGCTCGAGGATCTCGCCCTTGACGTCCACGGTGATCTTCTGGGTCAGGTCGCCCTTGGCCACTGCGGTGGTGACCTGGGCGATGTTGCGGACCTGGCCGGTGAGGTTGGAGGCCATGAAGTTCACGTTGTCGGTCAGGTCCTTCCACGTCCCTGACACACCGCGCACCTGGGCCTGGCCACCGAGCTTGCCCTCCGTGCCCACCTCCCGGGCCACGCGGGTGACCTCGTCGGCGAACGACGAGAGCTGGTCGACCATGACGTTGATGGTGTTCTTCAGCTCGAGGATCTCGCCCTTGACGTCGACGGTGATCTTCTGGGTCAGGTCGCCCTTGGCCACTGCGGTGGTGACCTGGGCGATGTTGCGCACCTGGCCGGTGAGGTTGGAGGCCATGAAGTTCACCGAGTCGGTCAGGTCCTTCCACGTGCCCGAAACGCCCTCGACCTGGGCCTGGCCACCGAGCTTGCCCTCCGTGCCGACCTCCCGGGCCACGCGGGTGACCTCGTCGGCGAACGACGAGAGCTGGTCGACCATGACGTTGATGGTGTTCTTCAGCTCGAGGATTTCGCCCTTGACGTCGACGGTGATCTTCTGGGACAGGTCGCCGCGGGCGACCGCCGTTGCCACCTGGGCGATGTTGCGGACCTGGCCGGTGAGATTGGACGCCATGTAGTTGACCGAGTCGGTGAGGTCCTTCCACGTGCCGGCCACGCCCTCGACCTCGGCCTGACCGCCGAGCTGACCCTCGGTGCCCACCTCGCGTGCGACTCGGGTGACCTCGGCCGCGAACGACGACAGCGTGTCGGTCATGCGGTTGATGACCTCGGCCAGGGCCGCGACCTCGCCCTTGGCCTCGACGGTGATCTTCTGGGAC